>JAEWME010000083.1 GCA_023393265.1 Bacteroidota bacterium
CGGATAAACTGATACTCCTTCTTTTAGTTCGATGCTGGTTTTGGCCAATTCCACACCATCGTTTTCAATGCTCACGGTAGCATTTCCAGCCTGACAGGCATCCACTTCAAAAACAGCAGTGAGGGCAGCTTCTTTTTCCGACACCGAATTTTGCTTCAACTGCAGATCTTTAATCCGGGCTTCGTCCCAGGCTGTGAGGAAAACAGGACGCCATAAGCCGCTAGACACAAGGCGTGGTCCCCAGTCCCATCCAAAGTGATAGCCAGCTTTTCGGGTGTAAACCGAAACCATTTTATTTCCTTCCACCTCACCAATTTCGGCCAGATCGTTGCCTGAAACCGGAATTACATAGTCGTGTGCATCGTATTTTTTCAAGCCTTCAGTAATAGGTGAACGGAACAAAATGCGCAGCTGGTTTTCGCCCTGCTTCACCACTGGCTTGATGTTGGGCATCCATTCGCGAAACATGTTATCGGCCGAAAGCACGAGGCTGTCGTTCACATATACATCGGCATACGTGTCGAGTCCTTTGAAGTCAAGCGCAATCCGGTCGCGACCAAAAGTAGCCGCATCAACCGCAAAAGTTGTTTTATATTCCCAGTTTACTTTGTCGATCCACTGAAGTTTATGCTCATTAAGCCTGTAAAAAGGATCTTCAATTTTGCCATTTGCGAGCAGATCGGTATGCACACAACCGGGAACAATTGCCGGAAGCCATTCATCTTTATCGGCCTGACGGAAACTCCACCCGTCTTTTATTTCCTGAACCGACACAAGGCTGGCGTCTTTTTTCTGGCATGCAGCAAACATAAATGCAGCAAAAAACGCGAATACAAAAATTTGTCTGTCGTACATGGTCTGTTTTAATTGGTATTAAGAGTTTCAAAAATGCAAAAAAATAGCGAAGTACAAAAAGTGATATTTCAGTCAGAACAATCAGTCAACGAACTCCAATCCGCCAAAAAACTCAGGACAATGGAAATTAGGTTTGTCTGTCCCGATTTTTGTCCAGGAAACAAAGTGCGGAACACTTAAATGATCGCCGCATTTGTAAAAATTACCTCTCATTTTCGTTCCTGAAACGAAATCGATGCGATGCGAAAAAAATACGTTCCACGGAATGGCTGCCGTTATCTGCAAACTCATTTCGCCCAATTTCTCCTGAAAAGGTGAACTTCCAAGCGAAGAAACCCGGCGAATGCGTTCAATCAAAGCGGCTTCAGCATGAACTGGCTTTTCCCCCTTTTTCCTGAATCCAAGTAAAACGGTTCCAATGCAGTTCATTTCGAGGTTATAATAGTCGTCGTTTCCTTCCGGCGAAAGGAAAAATTCCACGCAACTGTCGGTCCACACGGGGCCGTTGCTTTCGGAAGTAATCGCCATCACTGATTGTTCGGTGACTTTGTACTGAAGAAAAAGTTCCTCATCGTTCCAGGCAATTTGAACGGAAACGTCCGGTTTGTAGGCAAAATCCTCCCAATTCACCATTTCAACCTGAAGTGGTAAAACCTCCAAATCGAGCGTTTCGGCCAAAAGTTCGAGTGGCGGCTCCGAAAAACCGTCCAGTATTTTATTGATTTTCATATAATTTAAGCTTTAGCATTTTCTTGAAATTTCGTTTATCATCTGTACCATTTCGGGATATTTTTCCTCCATGCAGATCAAGTTTGTTTTTCAAGCTTGTTTGCGCAACCTGAATACTGTGTCAAAGATATAATTCCTGAAAGAGCGGTCGTTCTGTCGTTCAGTTTTTATTACGGTGAAACCATGCACAAATGGATAATTCGTCTGTCCTGACATGGATAAATTTCTTTTTTTTATGGAAATTTATTCGCTTCCGCGAAGCAATGACTAAGCTCAATTGACTGGCATTTCATTTTTACTAATTTTGGTACCTGATCTGATAAAGACTAAACCTGATGCTTAAAAAAACCGTTCATTTTCTTCGAAAGCGATTTTTCCTGATCTTCGTACTTTCTTTTGCCGGTGGCATTGCCATCACGCTCCTAATCGGAAAAACTGCCGAATATACTTCAACCGACGAATCCTGCGCCGCATGCCACGTACACCCGCATGTTTTCGATTCGTGGAAATTATCGACCCACTACGACAACAAAACCGGGATCAAAGTACACTGCGTTGAATGCCATTTGCCGCCCAAAGGCCAAGGATATATGAAAGAAAAAATCAGACTTGGCGCCAACGACATTTATGGTTTCTTATTTAAAGACTCTGCCGATTTTAACTGGGAAATGAAATCTGAATTGGAGCACGCGGTAAAATATATCCCGAACGAATCCTGTAAACACTGCCACCAAAACTTGTTCCCTAAAAATGTATCAGATAAAGGAATTGCGGCACACCTTTATTACGAAGAAAACGAAAAAAAACTGGATTTACAGTGTATCAGTTGCCACCTGGATGTAGGCCATCACAACCCAAAATATAAACACAGCCAAATGACAGGCTTACCTGACAGGACAAATTACGGCAACACTCCGGCTGCTGTATTTGACAGTGCCACTGTTGTAAAAACTTTCACCAATTACACAGAACGAATTCCCGGCACATCGGTATCGTTCAACATGATTGCAGTTCCGGGTGGTACATTTCGCATGGGTAGTCCCGAAAGTGAACCATTCCATCAGCCTGATGAAGCTCCTGTTCGTGACGTCACGGTTAATTCATTCCTTATGGCCGAAGTTGAAACCACCTGGGATCAGTATTGGGCATTTTGCAGTGCCACGATGAGCGAAGGTCGCACGCCTCCGGAGGAAGTATACGCCAGAAACAGCGACCCGAATGTAGACGCGATCTCAGGCCCAACGCCACCTTTTGGCTATCCAGATCAGGGTTGGGGATTCGACAATCGCCCTGCCATTACAATGACTCATTATGCAGCGGAAACATTTTGCCAGTGGCTGTCGAAAAAGACAGGGAAAAAGTACAGGTTGCCTACTGAAGCAGAGTGGGAATACGCAGCAAGAGGAGGCACCGAAACACCTTATTTCTTCGAGGGCAATCCCAATAACTTTTCGAACAAAGGATTCTGGCGAAAATTTAAAGATGCTGATACCGATCCGATTTCCAGATACATCATTTATTCAAACAACAGCAAAGGAAAGACCCATCTGCCCGATGAAGTTAAGCCCAATCCATTCGGGTTAAAAAACATGCTCGGCAATGTAATGGAATATTGTGCCGACAGGTATGAACCTGATGCCTACTCGAAGAGCGGGGACAAGGTAACCAATCCGCAGGTGAATGATGGAGAAGAGTGGGTGGTGCGCGGCGGAAGTTATGCCTCCGATGCAGCCGACGTTCGTGCAGCAGCCCGCGACCACAGTCAACACAATGCCTGGCTGAAAACCGACCCCCAGCAGCCCAAAAGCATCTGGTGGTATTCGGATGTGAAAGCAATCGGCTTCCGTGTTGTTTGCGAAACAGAAGCCTCTGATACAATAAACAAATAAAAACTAACCATTATGAAAGCAAATGTCAACAGACGTTCATTTTTGAAAAGCTCCGCCATAGCCGGAGCAATGGGTGCTATTGGAACAGGAAGTGCCGCTGTTTTTACTTCGTGTGCCGGTGGCGAGTCCAAAACTCAACCATTGAAAGAGCCGGGAACCTATTATATTCCTGAATTGCCAGACAAGGCAGCAAACGGCAAGCCACTGAAAGCTGGTATTGTTGGCTGTGGAGGACGCGGTTCGGGTGCAGCATTCAATTTTCTTGCTGCTGCTGACAATGTTACCATCACAGCGCTGGGAGATACTTTTGCTGACCGGCTCGAAGATTTAGCCAAAGCATTGAAAGAAAAAGCGAACATCGACGTTCCGGCAGATCAGAAATTTGTTGGGCTGGACGCCTTCCAGAAAGTTATCGACAGCGACGTGGACGTCATAATTACAGCCACACCGCCCAATTTCCGCCCGGAAATTTTCAAATATGCCGTAGAAAAAGGTAAACATTGTTTCCTCGAAAAACCAATTTGCGTTGATGCAGTAGGTTACCGAACCATTGTGGCAACAGCGAAACAGGCCGCAGCAAAAGGGCTTTGCGTTGTTACCGGAACCCAGCGCCACCACAACCGCGACTATGTTGCTTCCTATCAGCAAATCATGAATGGAATGATCGGTGAAATCACCGGTGGGACTGTTTACTGGTGCGGCGGAATGCTTTGGTATAAAGATCGTGACCCAAAATGGTCGGACCTGGAATGGATGA
This sequence comes from Bacteroidota bacterium, assembly GCA_023393265.1. Taxonomy (GTDB): domain Bacteria; phylum Bacteroidota; class Bacteroidia; order Bacteroidales; family Prolixibacteraceae; genus Aquipluma. The sequence goes on from JAEWME010000083.1 coordinate 4,231, forward strand.
TCCGCGACTGGGTGAATTGGTCGTGGCTGTCGGGTGACCACATCGTTGAACAACATGTTCACAATCTGGATGTTTTCACCTGGTTTTCAGGATTGAAACCAAAATCAGCGCTCGGATTTGGCTCCCGCCAGCGACGCGTCACCGGTAATCAGTTCGATAACTTCAGCGTTGACTTCGAAATGGAAAACGGCATCCATGTTCACAGTACCTGCCGCCAGATTGACGGAACCGAAGGCGGCGTGCACGAGTTTATTCAGGGGACCAAAGGATCATGGACTTCCAATGGACATATCATCAAAGACCTGAAGGGTAATATTTTGTGGCAGTACGACTATGAGGCAGAAAAGGCCAGCTTCAAACAAAGCGACCCATACACATTGGAACATGTAGACTGGATTAACCACATCCGCGCCGGAAAACCGATTGATCAGGCATCGGAAACGGCTATCTCCAACATGGCTGCCATTATGGGACGTGAATCAGCCTACTCAGGAAGAATTGTTACCTGGGACGACATGACTGCTTCGTCACTTGATCTTTATCCAAAAGACATTGACATGAGCGGAAAGATGGAAGTTGCCCAAAACGGATACGGTGCAGGAAAAGAATTTAAACTTCCTGATTTTATTCACATTGCCGGAAAACCTCAGGGAAACCAAAAAAGATAGGCCATGTCCATAAACAGAAGATCATTTTTAGGAACCGCAGCTTCGGGTGCCATGCTGGCAGCTTCGGGCGGACTGTTTTCGTCGTTTAAAGGCGAAGCAAAACCTGAGCGGAAAAAAGCTACACTTAAAATCTCCTGTCAGGAAGGAGTTGCTCCCGGCAATACGTTGGGTGAAAAGCTCGATTTCATGGAATCGCTAGGCATCGTTGGGTTTGAACCCTGGGGCGGAGGACTTGAAAAAAGAGTGGAGGAAATTCAGAAAGCGCTGCAAAACAGGAAAATCACTACTAGTGCAATCTGTGCCGGATTTGAAGGATGGCTCATTGCCGACGATCCTGCCATCAGGAAAAAATGTATGGATTCGATGAAAGTGATCGTCGAAGCTGCTGGTGCGCTTGGCTCAACCGGGCTCATTTTTGTTCCGGCATTCAACAACCAGCAGTCGCTTCCCGATAAAGACGCCCGGGCGCTGTTGCTCGACGAAATGCGCGAACTGGGCGAGTTTGCACTTCAGCACAAAACCCGCATTTTACTGGAGCCGCTCAACCGCGACGAATGCTATTTCTGTCGGCAGGTGGCCGACGGAGCTTCGATCATCCGCGATGTAAAAAGCGACGGCGCTGCTGTGATGGGCGATTTCTGGCACATGACATGGGAAGAAACCAACGATCGCGCAGCATTTCTTGCTGCAGGCGATTATTTGCACCATGTGCACATAGCCAGCCGCAAACGCCGGAAAATGCCCGGAGAAGATGCAGAAGCAGATAATTATATCAACGGCTTCCGCGGATTAAAGGAAATTGGGTACAAAGATTTCATCAGTTTCGAATGTGGTTCAGTAGGCGAAAAAGAAGTCACGCTGCCTGCCGCTGTGAAACTGATTAACGAACAGTGGAAGAAGGCCTGACCTCAATTTTCAGGAAAAATATCAGCCCGGATTCAGTACGAGTCCGGGTTTTTGCTTACCCAACGGGAGGATAAAAAGCGTCTTTGAAATGTTCGATCTGCGCACTGTGTCCTGTAAAAACGATTGAGATGACATCAAATCGTGTATCTAGGTTGATGTCTTTCTCGAAAATATACGCTTCAGCGGCGTTGACCAGAAACCTGATTTTCCGGTTCGAAACAGCTTCAACCGGATGTTCATACGAAGTAGTATTCCGCGCTTTTACCTCCACAATCACCAGTTCTTTTCCGTCGCGCGCAATGATGTCGATTTCGAGGTGATGCGAGTGCCAGTTTGTTTCCAGAATCTCGTATCCCAGCGAACGGAGATGCTCAACAGCTAATGCCTCTCCTTTTTTGCCAAGTTCGGATGAATCGCTCATTTTAAATCAAATTTAAAATCGACTGCTCCGCAACTTCAAGTTGATATAGGCCACCCAGCATCACCGAAAGATTTTTCTGGATGTGGCCAATCGGAACATCTAAGCAAACCGGGTAAGCGTAGTCTTTCACCGCATCGAGAATAATCTCGCTGGCTGATAAGCCAAATGGCGATTCGTTGTCTTTCATTTCAGTAAAACCTCCCACAACCAGCCCAGCCAGGTTTTCAAGTACTCCTGAAAGTTTAAGGTTCTGTATCATCCGGTCGAGGTGGTACAGGTATTCCGACAAATCTTCAATCAGGAGAATTTTGCCTGCGGTTTGCAGTTGCCAGGGCGTTCCCTGCAGCGCGTAAATCAGCGAAAGATTTCCGCCAACCAGTTCGCCTTCGCAGCTTCCGTGTCGGTTCAGTTCGTTCGCCGGAGCCTGAATTTTCGATTTTCCGTTTCGCAACAACTCCATCAGGCTAAAAAAACTGGCCGATGGCTTCTTATTTTCAATAAAAAAACCGGGCATCGCCCCGTGAATGCTTGCAATGCCAAATCTATTCAACACATTGTGCAAAACAGTTATGTCGCTAAAGCCCACCAACCATTTCGGATTTTGCCTGAACAGGGAAAAGTCAACCAGTTCCAGCAGCCGCATGGTCCCGTACCCGCCACGGGCACAAACGATCGCCTTTGCATCCTGATCGTCAATCGCTTCCTGCAGATCGGCAGCACGTTGGCGATCGGTTCCGGAATACTGAAAATGCTTATCGAAAACATGGCTGCCAACGACAACTTCAAAACCTTCATCCTGAAGCAATTCAATCCCTGAAAGAATTTTATCCTTTTGCACTTTGCCCGCAGGCGAAATAATCCTGATTCGGTCGCCAGGCTTCAAAAACGGAGGAATAATCATCGTTCGAATTTTTGTGTTCTTTCAAAAGTCGGAAAAATTTGGCAAACAGCAAGACATACTGACTGCGCCAAACATAAAAATAGCGGACCAAAAACAGCCCGCTATCATTTATCGTTCCGGTATTAAATTATTTCTGTTTCAGCAAATCGCGGATTTCTGTCAACAAAACTTCTTCCTTGGTTGGAGGTGGAGGGGCCGGAGCTTCAACCGGCGCAGCTACTTCTTTTTTCTTCAGGCTGTTCATCGCTTTGATCATCATAAAAATAGCGAAGGCCACAATTAAAAAATCAACGGTAACCTGAATAAAATTTCCGTAATTGATCGACACAGCCTGGCTGGTTATCTGACCAGCAGCGTCAACAACCGGATCTTTCAGTACTATTTTCAGGTCGGTGAATTTAACCCCGCCCAGAAGCAACCCAATCGGAGGCATAATCACATCGGCAACCACCGAGCTTACGATTTTTCCAAAAGCACCACCAATGATGATACCCACTGCCATGTCGACCACATTCCCTCGCATGGCAAAAGCTTTGAATTCACTGATTAACTTCATACTTGTTGAATTTTAGTTTGATATGATAACCTGCTTTGATTTCTATTTGTTCAGTGTCTGAATTTATTTCACACAGACTTAAGGTATTTTTCAGGATTAAAAATTACAGCTAATTTTTGAGAAATCAGTGAAACTTCGAACTGATTATTACCTAAAATTTCGCCGTCGGCTTCTCCTGCAATGCTTCCGGCAGAACTGATTGAAACATGGGTAGCTGCGTGGGTCGAGACGCGGTGGTCTTTCACAAATTCGCCGGAATAAAGCCCCTTCAGGTTTCGAAGAATGCCCCAGAATCCGATTTTCCGGATAACAGTCACCTGAAAAAGTCCATTATCGGGCACGGCTCCGGGAGCCTGCATCATGCCGCCGCCGTTGTATTTTCCAATGCCTATACTGGCCGAAAAAATAAGTTCATCAATGGCTTTTCCGTCAATAACGATGCGCGTTTTATTCACCCTATATTTCAGGAAACTGGATCCCAGCGCCTGCAGATAAAGCGAAATACCCGATTTTCCTTCGTTTTTCAGTTGATTGGTTTTTTCGGCAACCATCGCATCGAAACCAAAACCAGCCATGTTGGCGAAATAGCAAACACGCCCTGCGCCGTTTTCAGAAAAAATGATTTTACCAACATCCTGACGCATCACGTGGTGTCGCCTGATAATCTTTACAGCCGCCTTGTATTTGTTGGGAATTCCGAAGGTTTTGATCCAGTCGTTGCCGGTTCCGACAGGAATCATCCCAACGGTAATTTCCTCGGGAAGACAGGCACGTTGAGAAAAAATACCATTCACCACTTCGTTTAAAGTTCCGTCGCCTCCGGTAACAATCAGGTTGCGGTAGCCCGACAAAATAGCGTCGATCGTTAGCTGGATGGTATGCTTTGGAAATTCTGAAATTACCAGATCGAAATTAAATCCCTTCTTCCGGAGTATCCCGGTTATTTTTTCCTGATCGCGTTTTCCCCTGCCCGACCCGGCGTGAGGGTTAAGAATGACAAACCATTTGCGTTCCATGCATGCTGTCTAAAATACAGGCATTCAAGATAGAGAAAATACAATTGAAAACAATTCTTCCGATCTGGTTATTGCTGAAAAGTTCCTGCTTAGCCGAGCAACACCTCAGCCAGTTCGTCGACTGTTTCGACGAAATAATCGGGATTGCATCCGGCAAGCATTTCCTCCGTTCCAAATCCATAGCCAACGGCCAGCGAGGCAATTTCGTTTTCGCGGGCGCCAATCATGTCGTAGTGTGTGTCGCCCACCATCACAACTTTCGGCGACGGGGCAATCTGGTTTTTCGTCAATAGTTGTTCAATCAGCAA
>JAEWME010000134.1 GCA_023393265.1 Bacteroidota bacterium
AAACGATATACATTCTCGATTTCTTTCTTACCTTCGACCGGTCTTTTTCAAAAGAAGATGATTAAATATCTGCTTTGTTTGATAGGTGTTGCAGGGATTCTGGCATTTACGCAGATAAACCAAAACGAAACCACCGGGCACACTCCGGAAGGCGAAAAAGGTATTTGCTTTTTCGAGTCGGCAGCTAACCCGCCCCTCTCTGCCATCGAAAACACACTCTACAATTTGAGCCCTGTAAACTCTGATTTCAAGAATTTCTCCGGTCAAAAAACAACAATCTCGTCCCCGGAAAAACATCTCCGGGGATATATTTCCGAAATTAATTCTGAAAAAAGTGTAAAGTTCGTATCAGCCAAAAGCACCAGTCTTTTCAGGCTTTTTCATGCATCACTTTCCCTCCTGAAAGTAATTCGCTGTTGATTGCTCATTCACCCAAGCTCCTCCCCTGAAATATCAACTTATTTGACCTGCGAAAGCGCAGGGAATTCATTTTTTATCCAGATCAAAACGATTATGTTATTAAATCTTATTATACCAACATTGCTGGGCATTCGCCCGGAGTTTATCCTTTTTGCACTGACATTGCTTGGAGTTGCACTGTTTCACCGCCATACACTTTGGGTGTCACTCGCTGGACTGGCAGCAATTCTTGTGTTCAAATTTGCGTTCATCCAGGGATTCGACCTCAGAGAGCACATTTTCGGGAATGTCAATTTTATTGATCAGCTTATTCACAAAGACATGCGCGTGGGCGAATGGGGAACGCTGCTCAACCTGCTCGGGCTTCTGATCGGATTTTCGATACTGGCCAAACATTTCGAAGAATCGCGAACGCCCGAATACTTACCCGATTTGTTGCCCAACGACTGGAAAGGTCCTTTTGTACTCCTGTTAGCTGTATTTGTAATTTCTTCGTTTCTCGACAACATTGCAGCCGCCCTCATTGGCGGAACCATTGCACTGGTTGTATTTAACCGCCGGGTGCACATCGGGTATATTGCGGCCATCGTTGCGGCAAGCAATGCAGGAGGTTCGGGAAGTGTGATTGGCGATACAACAACCACGCTGATGTGGATTGAAGGTGTGCATCCGTTCAATGTATTTCATGCGTACATTGCAGCGTTAACTGCCCTTTTGATATTCTCTGTAATTGCTTCCAGACAGCAGGACAAATACCAGCGCATCCAGCGCGACGCCACTTCCGGAGTAAAAATTGACTGGGCAAGGTTGGGCATTGTTTTACTGATTTTACTGTGCACGATCCTTACCAATGTGTTTTTTGATTTTCCGGCGCTTGGCGTTTGGATCGCCATTCTCGCAGGTGCTATTTTCAGGAAAACCGATTGGACAGAAGCAAAAAATTCGATCAGCGGCTCAATTTTCCTGTTGTCGCTTGTTACCTGTGCTTCACTCATGCCAGTGAATGAACTTCCGGCTGCCTCGTGGCAAACAGCTTTTTCGCTTGGATTTGTATCAGCAGTTTTCGATAACATTCCGCTCACCAAACTGGCCCTCGAACAAAATGGGTACGACTGGGGAATGCTGGCATACGCGGTTGGTTTTGGCGGATCGATGATCTGGTTCGGATCGTCGGCAGGAGTGGCTATTTCGAACAAATTTCCGGAAGCAAAGTCGGTTTTCGGATGGTTAAAGGCTGGCTGGCACATCGCAGTTGCCTACGTCATCGGATTTTTTGTCTTGCTGTTCCTTATGGGCTGGGAACCCGATCCAATCATAAAAAAAGCCGTTCAGGAAACACAAACAATAGTTCCGGCAGAAAACCCTGCTCCTGTTCAATAAAATACACAATCAACGCTATTTGCGGTTTGCCATTTATTACATTGAAGCATAAAAGAATTCGTGCAGAAATTATAAACGGCAGACCGCTTTTTTTGATTCAAAATTCGTATCCTTGTGTAGCCGATTAACTAAAACTATAAATCATGAAAAGAAACTTTTTGCTTATGATTCTGACACTTCTCCTGACTTTACCAGGCGTTGCGCAAGACAAAAAAATCAATGTGCTCGTTTTCTCTAAAACAACAGGATTCAGGCACAATTCCATTCCTTCAGGATTAAAAATGCTAAGCGAACTTGCGCAGGAACGCAAATGGACACTCACGGCAACTGAAGATGCCGGAATTTTTACTTCCGACTTTCTGAAGAACATTGATGTATTGGTTTTCCTGAACCCGACCCAGGATGTGCTGAACGAAGAGCAGCAAAAAGCTTTCGAATCATTTATGGACTCAGGAAAAGGGTTTGTAGGAATTCATGCTGCATCGGATTGCGAATACGAATGGCCTTATTACGGAAAGTTGGTTGGAGCTTATTTCAGGACTCACCCACCCTGCCAGATGGGAACCGTCATTTTTGAAGACACCAATCATCCGGCTATGGCTCCTTTCAAAGGAATGGATACATACCGCACCGTAGACGAATGGTATTCTTTCAAGGCAAATCCGAGAGCCAATGTTCATGTACTTGCCCGATTGGATGAGACTTCGCTCGACGAAAAAACACTTCAGGACGACAAATGGAAAATGGGCGACCATCCGTTGATCTGGTCTCAGGAATTGGGAAAAAGCAGATCGTTTTACACGGTTTTTGGCCATACTCCCGAGGCATTTCAGGACCCCAAAGTAAAAGAGCATATCGGTGCTGCTATTGAATGGGTTGCTAAAAAAAACTAACCGGTTTTCAATAAAAAACGAAGAGGTTGCTCCTGATGGAACAGCCTCTTTG
>JAEWME010000137.1 GCA_023393265.1 Bacteroidota bacterium
ATGACAATTCCAACGACTCCCCAGTAACTTTTGAAAATAATTCCTGCCACCGCAATGGCCAGACCGATCAATATTCTTAAAAGCCGGTCGATTGCGCCTACATTACATTTCATGGTTTTGGATTTTATGGTTATAAAATGGTTCTCCTGATAATTACACTAAAAACGCTCTTCGAGTATTTCGGCAGCGGAAGCAACCAGCTTCGTGCATACGGTATCGAAAAGATTTTTCTCGCTGGCAAGGGCTGCACCCTCAGGCGTTGAAAGATCGACACCCAACAGCTTCTTGCATACAAGCGATCCGTTTTGGGCAATAAACAACTCGTTGAATTTCCGGACTGCTGCTTTGGTCTCGGCTTTTATCTCCTGAAGCGGTTTCTGCGTTAATTGGGCTTTCATTCCCAGAACCATGTAAGCGCCAGTCACCGCGCCGCAAGTTTCGCCCATAGCCATTCCTCCACCAAAACCCAGCGCAATGCGCAAAGCAGTGGTTTCGTCGAGCTTAAGATCTTCAGCAAAAGTTAACAGAACAGATTGCGCGCAATTCAGGTTCTTGAAATTTTCGATTGCTAATTGTGATTTTTTCATGGTTGTTGATTAAAAGTTTTCAGGAAAAATTGCTTCGGTGCTCAATATAACAAAAAAACCCGAAGCATCAGCCCCGGGTTTCAATTATCTTGTGTGAATAAGATCGCTTATTCTCCGCGAACAGCAGCCACTCCTGGCAAAACACGTCCTTCGAGATATTCGAGCAATGCACCACCAGCAGTCGAGATATACGATACGCCATCGGCAAAACCGAACTGGTTAACGCACGAAACTGAGTCGCCACCGCCAACCAGTGAGAATGCTCCATTTGCTGTAGCTTTTACAATGGCTTCGCCAACAGCTTTTGAACCGGTGGCAAATTTTTCCATTTCAAATACACCAACAGGACCGTTCCAAAGAATTGTTCCTGATTTTTCGATCACTTCTTTGAACAGGGCGATGCTCTTCGGACCGGCGTCCAAACCTTGCCATCCGGCAGGAATTGCCTTGGCGTCGCAAATCTGAGTGTTGGCATCAGCAGCAAAAGCATCAGCAGCAACCACATCGGTTGCCATATAGATTTTTACACCTTTTTCTGCAGCTTTTTTCTCGATAGCCAAAGCAGTTTCAAGGTAATCTGATTCGCAGATAGAGTCACCAACTTCACCGCCGTGAGCTTTAACAAAAGTGAAAGTCATACCACCGCCAAGGATCAGGTTGTCTACTTTGTCGAGCAGATTTTCGATAATGGTAATTTTTGAAGAAACTTTTGCACCTCCCATAATCGCAGTTAAAGGGCGTTGCGGATTTTTCAAAACTTTATCAAGACTGGCCACTTCACTTTCAATCAGATAACCAAACATTTTGTCATTCGGGAAGAATTTAGCCATAACTGCTGTTGAAGCATGAGCACGGTGGGCTGTTCCGAAAGCATCATTAATCCAGCAGTCGCCGTTGGCAGAAAGCTGTTCAGCAAAAGCTTCGTCACCTTTTTCTTCTTCTTTATGGAAACGCAGGTTTTCGAGCATCAAAACTTCTCCTGGCTTCAGTGCTTTGGCCATAGCCAAAACTTCTGCACCAATGCAGTCGGGAGCAAGCTTCACTTCGCGGCCCAGCAATTCGCTCAGGTGACCAACCAGGTGTTTCATCGAATATTTTGGATTCGGTCCATCCTTTGGACGACCAAAATGAGACATAATGATGGGAGATCCACCTTTCGCAATCACCTTATTGATGGTATCCAACGCTGCGCGCATACGGGTATCATCGGTGATTACAAAATTTTCGTCGAGCGGCACGTTAAAATCAACACGGATCAGCGCCTTTTTTCCGGCGAAATCATAAGTTTCAATAGTTTGCATATCTGTATTTTTAAAGAGTGTTACAAAAAATCTGCTCAAATATAACGAATAAATCGGAGTGAATATTTCCGGCCTATTTTGCCATTCTGAATTTAATGTTTGGGTAAAATAGTTTGGAAGTTCGAAGAGAAAAGAAGCTTCAGTTGACGGATACGAATGATTTTAGAAGATCAAATATCCCCATGAAAACCGAAGTTACACAACTATAACACGAAAATTTCGGAATGTCTTCTTTTCGCTTCAGGAATTGTTATTTTTGGCTTCGACAAACAAAGCAAAATGCAATTCAAGGAGATTATCGGGCAAAATGCCGTAAAAAACAGGTTAATACATTCGGTGAAAGACGAGAGGGTGAGCCATGCACAACTCTTTGCAGGCCCTCCCGGGACAGGCAAGCTGGCGCTTGCCATTGCTTATGCACAATATGTGGCATGCACCAACCGCCACGACAACGATTCGTGCGGAGAATGTCCGTCGTGCAAAAAATACCGCAAGCTGATTCACCCCGACCTGCACTTTGTTTTTCCGGTGATCAAAACACCAAAATTTAAAGAACCTGTCAGCGATAATTTCATCGAAGAATGGCGGCAGATGATTGCCAAAAACCCGTATTTCAGCCTCGACCAGTGGTTCGAAAACATTGGCGTCGAAAATTCGCAGGGCTTGATATACTCGCACCAAAGCGAAGAAATTATCCGCAAGCTAAACCTGAAATCGTACGAATCGGAGTACAAAGTGATGATCATCTGGATGCCTGAAAAGATGCACGTAGCATGTGCCAATAAACTCCTGAAGATGATTGAGGAGCCGCCCGTGAAAACCTTGTTTGTGCTGGTAACCGAAAATGAAGAAGACATCATCAGCACGATTCGCTCACGTTGCCAGTTGGTGGCTGTTCCGCCCATCGACCAGGCATCGCTCGAAAATGCCGTTGTGCAGCTTCCTGAAGCCGAAGGTGCCGACGTAAGCAAAATTGTACACCTTGCGAAAGGCAATTTTGCCAAAGCACTCGAACTGCTTCAGCCTGATGAACAGACACTTTTCAACCTTGAAAAATTTAAGGAGCTGATGCGCCTTTCGTATGGACGAAAGTTTACCGACATTTTCAAATGGGCCGATCAAATCTCCGGAATCGGGAGAGAAAAACAAAAGAGCCTGATCAATTACTGCCTGCTGAGTGTTCGCGAAAATTTCATTTACAACCTGAAAAACAGGAACCTGTCGTTTATGAGCGAACCCGAAGAAGAGTTTTCGAAGCGGTTCTCTCCGTTCATCAACGAACGAAACATCATGGAAATGACCGAGGTTTTCGAATTGGCATACTCGCATGTAGAAATGAACGGAAACGCCCGCATCATCTTCACCGACATCGCGTTTAAAATCACCAAGATTATCAGGAAATAGCTTTAATTAACTGTTTTTTGCTATAATATCCTACCGAGCCAAAAATGGAAAGGTTGGAAACCTATTTCTCTGCGAATATATTTTCCTTCAGGAAAAATTAAAACATATTCCAATTAGGGATTTATATTTTCGAAATGGACTAATTCGATCCTGAAGGAGAATTACAAAAACTCAACATCCAATGGTTACAAGCGAATTACAGACAAAGTGTGACATGAGATATGTCATTTTTCAAAGTCGGCCAATCTGTTAAACAATTGTGTTTATTTATTCGGTTTTATATTTACTTTTACATCGTTAGTAACTCTCTCTCATAAGAATATGGACGATCTCGATTTAGTTGATCGCGGCTGTTGTTTTCACCACGGTGGCACTTGCGCAAAACTCCACGTTTACGATTGGCTCGACGATGTAATAAACATTGCCAATCCAACAGATTTGGTTGAAGTTTGTTTTAAAAATACCCGTAAGGATTATTTCAGGAATGTAAATAACCTGCAGCTTGATCCAGGCGACGTTGTTGCGGTGGAGGCAAATCCGGGGCACGACGTGGGTGTTGTGACGCTGACAGGAGATTTGGTACTGGCGCAGATGAAAAAACACAGGGCAACACTCATCAACGGCGAGATCAGGAAAATATACCGAAAAGCCAAGCAGGCCGATCTTGAGAAATGGAAGGAAGCCATTGCGCTGGAACATGAAACGATGATTCATTCGCGCCAGATTGCCGCCGAGCTAAATCTCGATATGAAAATAGGTGATGTTGAATACCAGGGAGATAGAACTAAAGCCATTTTTTACTACATAGCCGACGACCGTGTCGATTTCCGCCAGTTAATCAGGGTACTGGCCGACACGTTCAAAATCCGTATCGAAATGAAGCAGATTGGCGCGAGACAGGAAGCTGGCCGGATTGGCGGAATCGGGCCCTGCGGAAGAGAAC
>JAEWME010000191.1 GCA_023393265.1 Bacteroidota bacterium
CTGCTGCACCACTCGATTGGAATACCTGATCGATCAGGTCGCGGATGTTGGTCAAATCAGCATTGTTTGGATCTTTTTCGAGGTGTTTATTTATAATTTTTGAAGTGATGTCGTAGCTTTCAATCACCTTTTCTTTACCAAATTCGCCCAATCCGTACAATCCTCTGGTCGACTGCATCATAAGTAACAAAACGATGTCTTCTGAATCATCACCCTGTAGTTTAACTGATTCGCTCACATATCCGTAGCCTTTTTTCAAGACGACTTTTTTCTGTTCGTCACTCATGTTCTCGTCGTTGTTAAGAGTATATTTCAGGTAGTCAGTTCCCTGACGCCCAAGATTGTAGCCTTTCTTGTCGAAATATTTGATTCGCTTGTCGTATACCTGCATCAACGAGTCAAGGTAAGCATTCTTGATTTTGCGGTCTGTTGCTTTATCAACAAAACTCTGATACATATAAATACCATGGATGTAGAGGTTTTCGCTTGACTTTGGATAGAAGTGGAATACTTTTCTCCAGGGACCAAGGGCCGATTTGTAATCTTTTTGTTCGTAGAACTGCTTGTAAAGCGTGTAATTACTCATGTAATCCTTGTCCTGAGCAGCGGCTAACTCAGCAGCCGATTTCAGGCTAACCTTTGAGTCGTTTTCTTCACTAGCAACTGGAATTTGTCCATCGAAACTGAAATCAATTTCGTTGCTTGTGTTCTCCGAAATGTCGAGTTTCTTCTGCTCGTCGATGAATTTGAATGTAAGGTATTTACTTTTATCGGCAACGGTTATTTCATATTTCCCATCGAAACTGGTCATAAATGAACCGTTCGATTTTTGCCCGTCAACGATGACACCGGCGGCAACCTTGCCTTCGCGGTATACTGTTCCTTTAATTACACGTTGTGCCAAAGCAGGCGAGACTGCAAGTACCGTTGCAATCAACGTGATAAAAATTGGTTTTAAGATAATAGCTTTCATTTTATTGTTTTTATTTGGTTTTTCACTTATTAGTCAAATTTACGCTTAACGAACCAGTAGTCGTAGAAGTTAAGGTACAGGCTAAATTTCAGGTAATTTTCTTTTACCAAATCGTAATTTGTCGTTCCTCTTTTGCCAAATTCAAGCGCTAAATTTGCCGTCGATCTGGACTTTGGTAACGGTAATCCGGCTCCAAAACTTATGCCAAACTCTTTTATCTGTTTATTATTAACCTTCAGATAAGAATAATCCTGATGTAAACCGGCACGGTATTTCACTCTTTTGAAATAACTTCTGATCGACAAAGCATCCGGAACATATTCAACTCCGGCTGAAATACGGTTTTGGTCTGTAAGCATTTCGTCTTTATCACCATAGAAGGTTGCCTGACTCCAGGCTGTATGGTAATAGTCGAAATTAACTTCAAGCTTGTTTATTTTTTTGTATGATAGTCCAATTCCATAGCTTGATGGTAATTTGATAATGTCTTTTACTTCAGAGACATATTCCAGGGTATCGGCCAGACTGTTCGAATTTACGGTGATTGCCTTATATGAAAACAGTCGGTGCAGCGCAGCTATGTCGCTATTGTTTTCGAAGGTTGCCCCGATTGTCAGCGATTGATCTTTCTTTAATGGAATATCATATTGCAAACCATAAGTCATCCTGAAGTCACGCAGTCGGCTCCCTTCCGTTTGATAGAAATAGAAAAGGTCTGCACGGTCAAATGTTACTGTGGTATTCTGGCTCAAACGGCCAAAGATATAGTTCAGGTTTGCACCAACAGAAAGGTGTTTAAAAGGACTGACAGCAACACCGAGAAAAGCTTTTGATGTGGTTCCTTCTCCCTGGTAGTTGTGAAAAACTTCGCCAATACCTCTCATATTTTCGGAGTATTCAACGTCGTAGCCCATATCGGAAAAAGGCTGAATACCCATTGCCATACCCATCCATTTCGTTACCGGCCAGCCAAGTGAAAAATAAGTGAAATTAACATCGCTGGCTTTTACCGAGCCTGCTGTGCTTTTGTATTGCGACGACTTGGCGTCGGCACCAAACTCGAATATAAAAGACAAGCTGTCGGTAGAATTATACGAAGCGGGGTTTGCCGAATTTATCTGGACCTCATGCCTGCTACCGAGAGATGCCCCTCCCATAGCCGCAGTTCTCCCGAACCCATAATGTTGCAGATCACCCAATCCGAAGCGGGAGTAAGGAGAGGTGGTGTTATTATTTTGTGTGTATCCTGATAATCCGAAGAGAACCAATGTGATAACTGTAAAAAGTCCTTTGTTTCTATTTAGCATTGTAGTCCAGAATCCTATTTAATCCTATTAGGGTCAAATTAAAGTTTACAAATATGGAATAATTTAATTTTTTATCAAAAAAATACGAATCTCCTCCGGTCATAATGACCATTAAATTTTGGTAATTTCTGTTAAAAGTCTCTATTGTCTGCGAAATTTCGTAGATCATTCCGTTTTGCACCCCTGAACGGATAGCCTCATTCGTGTTTTTTCCAATTATCGGAAAATCCTCGGCTGATTTTAAAAGGGGTAATTTTCCTGTGAAATGATTTAAAGCTTTAAAACGCATTTCCAAACCTGGCGAAATATTGCCGCCCAGATATTGATTCGAGTCAGTGACCAGATCGTAGGTAATGGCAGTTCCTGCATCAATGATAAGCAAATTCCTATTAGGAAACAATTCGTTTGCGCCAACCGCTGCAGCCAATCTGTCTTTTCCAAGCGTTTCCGGAGTTTCGTATAAATTTTCGAGTGGTAGTGGTGTAGTATGGTCCAGCTCGATGAACAGGTCAAAATTCGACGACAGAAATTCAGTTAATTGAACGTCTTTTTCTTTAACTGAGGAAAGAATGGCCCGGATTAACTGTGGATGTTCATCTTTCAGCATCCGGAGATGGTCGATGGATAAACGATCAATTGGCACGTTGAACATGAGGTCGTGCTCATTGAACAAGGCAATCTTTGTCCGGCTGTTTCCTATGTCAATAATCAGGCTGATCATCAGTCTTCAATTCTCTGGCTTATGTCGAGCGCACTTACTGAATGAGTCAGCGCTCCTATCGAAATGTAGTCAACTCCAGTGGCTGCTACTTCCTTTAACCGTTCCAGTGTCATATTTCCCGAGGCTTCAATCTTCGCTTTTCCTGCAATTAAATCAACGCCACGGCGCATGGTCGCGAGATCCATATTATCGAGCATAATGATGTCAGCCTTGGCGTCTAATGCTTCCTGAACCTGTTCCAGAGTTGTAGTTTCAACCTCGATTTTAATTCCGGGAGCTATATTTTTTCTCACTGCTTCAACTGCTTTTGCGATACCACCTGCAATCTCGATGTGGTTATCTTTGATCATGGCCATATCGAAAAGCCCTATGCGGTGATTGCTTGCACCCCCGGTTTTTACTGCATATTTATCGAGCATCCTGAATCCGGGCAGGGTTTTGCGGGTATCCAGGATCACCGTTTTATAATCCTTTACTTCGGAGGCATAACGAGCCGACATTGTCGCGATCCCCGACATACGCTGCAGAAAGTTGAGTGCTGTTCTTTCGCCCGTGAGCAAAGCTCGGTAGGTTCCTTCAAATTCAACCAGCACGTCACCTTTATTCACTGCCGATCCTTCTTTTTTGATTACTTTCCATTGTAAATCAGGATCGAGGCTTTTAAAAACCATTTCGGCAACCGCAAGACCTGCAACCACACCGTTGGCTTTGGCTACCATTTTTGCTTTTCGGCGCGATTCTGCCGGAATGATGCTGTCGGTCGTAATATCGCCCGTTCCGATGTCTTCATTCAATGCAAGTTCAATCAGCGTTTTTGCTGCTTCCAGTTCCAGTTCGTTCATGCTTAATTCCTGATTTTCTGAAAAATGTGTGTTTCCCCTTTTTCTTGAATTAAATGCGCGCACAGCGACGCGTCTTCTTCCGGAAAATCTTCGCGGATATGACCACCCCGGCTTTCCTGCCTGATGATGGCCGATTCGCAAATGAGGGAGCAAATATCGGCAATGTGTTTGATTTTTAAAATATTGTATTCGGTAATTTTTTTTGGTAAAGTGTTTCTGATCGATTGTAGTTCGTCGAGTGCCTCCTGTAATTTGTTTCCAGAACGGACAATTCCCGCCTTTTTGCTCATAAGCGAAGCAATGCGGTTTTTAGTTTCCAGAAATAAATCCTCATTTGCCTGATTAACCGAAATAACATCAATGGCGGGGACCTCTGGCGCCGGGCACTGGCAATGGGTTGCCCTTTCGGCGGCGCGTTTGCCAAAAACAAGGCATTCGAGCAACGAATTACTTGCCAGACGATTTGCTCCCATTACGCCGGTTGATGCCACTTCGCCGCAGGCAAACAATCCTTTGATGTTGGTTTCTCCGTTTAAGTCGGTCTGAATTCCACCCACCATGTAATGAGCTGCGGGGGCTACGGGCAACAGGTCGCTTGTGAAATCGATGTCGTATTTTAATAAGGTATGATATATGGTAGAGAAGCGATGCTTGATCGTTTCAGGATTAAGGTGTTTCAAACTCAGGTAAACAAAGTCGGAGTGACTTGCCTGCAACTGGTCGTATATCGCATGGGCGACCACATCGCGCGGAGCCAATTCAGCCATCGGATGAAGGGCCGGCATGAAACGTTCGCCCTGCTGGTTCAGCAACCATGCTCCTTCGCCACGAACAGCTTCACTTATCAGGAAAGCTTCTTCTCCGGGGAGATAGAGTGCCGAAGGGTGAAACTGTATGAATTCGATGTCCGACAGCCTTGCACCTGCGTTCCATGCAAGAGCGATGCCGTCGCCGGTTGCAGTGTGCGGATTGGTCGAACGATCGTAAATTCGCGACAGACCCCCAGTTGCTATGATTGTCGCTTTCGATTTGAATACAATATTTTTCCCGGATACAAAATCCAATGCCTGAACACCAGAGCAAATGCCATTTTCTACCAACAAATCCACGACAGTTGTGTACTCGAATGAGGCAATGTTTACCTGCTTTAACACCTGCCCGAGCATGAAAATTGTAAGTCCTTTGCCGGTTGCATCGCCACCCGCATGAAGGATGCGCCGGTGACTATGCCCGCCTTCGAGCCCAAGAACAAAGTTATCACCGTCCTTGTCAAACTGCATCCCAAGTGAGATCAGTTCTCTGACGCATTTTTGTCCTTCGGAAACCAGTATTTCAACAGCATCGAGGTCGCAAAGTCCGCGTCCGGCGGTCAGCGTATCGGCTATATGAGATTCGAGGGAGTCTTCGGGGTCGGTAACTGCAGCAATGCCACCCTGGGCATAGTAAGAGTTACTGATGTCGAGTTGCGACTTGGTAATGATGGCTACATTTCCGTGTTTTGACGCGTGGTAAGCGGCTGTGAGTCCTGCCAGCCCGCTTCCTACAACAATGGTGTCAAATTCTTTAATTTCAATGGTGTTAGCGTGTGCCATTTTCCAGATATAAAACCAGATGGGCCGCAAAGGTATAAATTCTGAGGCACAGGAGTATGACAATCAACAGTTAGTTGCTGCCTGGAATCCTTTTTTTAACCTTGAGGTTCGACGCATTACTTTTTAATTTCGAGCATAAAACCGCTTCCGTGTATATTTTTAATTTCGACTGAAGGATCTTCGCCGAATAGTTTGCGCAGTTTGGTGAGGTAAACATCCATGCTCCGGGCTGTGAAATAACCATCGTCGCCCCATATTTTTTTCAACGCTGCTTCCCGTGGCAGCAACTCGTTTCGATTTTCACAGAGCATGGTGAGTAGCTCGGCTTCCTTGGGCGATAGTTTTTGCTTGTTGCCATTCAGTTCGAGTGTCCGGAGCTTGGTATCAAAAGAATAATTGCCAATCTCGAAAAAGGCTGTCTCTTTTTGCTGAACCACCGGTTTTCGTTTCAGGATGGCTTTGAGCTTGAAGATGAGTACTTCGGTGTCGAAAGGTTTGGTGATGTAATCATCTGCACCGGTTTTGTATCCTTTTAGCACATCTTCCCTGAGATTTTTGGCTGTGAGAAAAATGATGGGTACGTCGGGGTTGATGCGCCTGACTTCTGAAGCAATCGTAAAACCGTCGACATTGGGAAGCATCACATCGAGAATGCAGATGTCGAATGTATTTCGCTTAAACTGGTCAACCGCATTTTGTCCATCGTCGACCCAAACGACATCAAAATCATTGATTTCGAGATACGATTTGAGTACAGCGCCAAAGCTGAGGTCGTCTTCAACCAAAAATATCTGTGGTTTTTGTGCCATCGCTGGTTTTTTATAGTTCTGAAATAAAAGGAATAAATACATCGAACCGGCTGCCTTTCCCTGGTTCGCTTTGTACGGAGATGCTTCCGTGATTGGCTTCGACCACAGCTTTTACATAACTGAGACCCAGTCCAAAACCTTTCACATTGTGAATATTTCCGGAAGTTTGCCGGTAGAAACGCTCGAAGATTCGGCTTTGTACGGCTTTGCTCATCCCAATTCCTTTATCTTCGACTGAAACGACCACACCTTTGATATTGTTACGCGTCGAAATCTTAATTTCAGGAGCGCCCGACGAATATTTGTTGGCATTGTCGAGCAGGTTATAAATCAGGTTGGCAAAATGTGCGGCATCGCTTGTTGCAACCGGATTGACAGCCTGAAAGTCGGTTTCGACCGAGCCGCCCTTTTTTTCTACCTGCAAAGCAATGCTTTGAATGGCATCTTTAATCACATCGTGAAGGTTGAAAGCTTCCCATTTAAATTCAAAATCCTTTTTATCCAGACGGGCGATCGTCAGGATGTCTTCCACCTGCCGGTTCATCCGCTTGTTTTCTTTCCTGATTACGTCGGTGAAATACCTTATTTTCTCCGGATTTTCAATAATCTTCGGATTGGTGATGGTATCGGCAGCAACCGAAATTGTAGCGATCGGCGTTTTGAATTCATGTGTCATGTTGTTGATGAAATCCGATTTCATCTCCGATATTTTTTTCTGGCGCAAAATGAAATGAACGCTCGCGGCAAAAGTCAGCAATACGATCACCGAAAATGCCAGCGAAATAATCAGGAGCCAGTTCAGTGTTTTGTAAATCAGTGTGTTTTTCCCCGGAAAGTAAACCGCAAGCAGTTTGTTTTTCTGGATGATTTCGTTCGGGAAAAGGTTGACCTTGTATGCACTTTTTAACAACAGAATGGAATCAGCCTTTTCCGACTTTTCTGAAATCAGCGAATCGGCGAGAATTCCAAATTCGAAGCTGATGGGAATATTTCGGAGCGTCAGTTCTTTGGTCAAAATATCGCCAACTTGTTCCAGAGGCGGATCGCCCATGTTCCATGTATAAATCTCATTGACAACTTTATCGGCCACCCGCTTCAGTTGGTGCGACCGCGCCTGAAAGCTTCTCCGGAGTTGCGGATTGGCATCTTTCCAGAAATGTTGGCGTGCAACTGCCGAGTCGAATTTATTGATGCGGATGGAATAAATGGAATCTAGCCTTCGGCTCAGGTTATCGGCATTAATGACAATGAGGTGATTTTGTTTCGTAACTACTGTGTCAATCTTGTCACCATGTAACTGGTAGCTGAACTTTTTGCCATTTTTCGAGGCATTCAGGATCATGGTTACCTGCCGCTCAGTCATATTCGTCGGGCTTTTCGGCAAAACAATTTGTGCCGGTTTTTGGTAACTGGCTGGTGGAGGCGGAGGGACTGGCGGTATAAAATCGGCACCCACGAGGGTGTCTTCAGGATTTAAGTGATTGATAAAGCGGAAATCCTGAATATTTTCGAGCCGCTTGGTGGTACTCGTCAATGCTTCACTCACACTCCGATCGAACAGTTCGTTTCGTACCCGAATGGCATTGTTCATCCAAACCAGTTGAATAACAATGACCCCGAGAATAGAAACTCCCATCAGGATAATCAGACCAGTGATTATTTTTTTGTTCATGGCTCAAAGATAATTATTAAAAGTGCAGTTTTTCAGGACTTTAACTTTTTGTTAACAGATTTTAACCGGGCATTAACCTAATGTTCGGAGGGCTTCCCGGTATCTTTGTGTCATGATTTCATTCACCAAAAAATTATACATCATGAAACACAATCTGGCATTTTATAGCTGCCTTGCACTGGCGTTGCTCGTTACAGCTTCCTTTTCGTCGGAGGCCATAAAAGATGATTCACAAAAATCTGGGAAAAAGCGTCACATCAAGCTTGTAAAAGTTGTTGACGGTAAAGTAGCCAAACTGGATACGCTGGTTAACGAAGGCGACGTTTTTGTATGGCAGGGCGACACCATTGGCCGCATGGATTTTAAGCCCATCCGACCGTTGCCGCCCGGAATGAGGCACGGGAAATTCATGTTTGATACTGACGACGGGGGCGACCGGACAATGATTTTCACTCATAAAATGGCGAAAGACGGTGCACCCATGATCTGGCAATCAGATTCGGATTCAATGATGGAATTTAGTATGGATGCCATGGGCGACTCTCTGACGAAGAACATTATCATTCACAAACGCTTTCGAGATGGCGACCCGAAACATGTTTTTATTATGGATGGGCCGGATGTGGCACCAATGCCGCCGATGAGACATTTTCGGATGTCGGGATTTCCGAAGCGTGGAAATGTAATCGATTTGAGTGATTCAAACATCATCAGCTATCGCAAAAAAGACATCAGTGGCGGTCGTGAGAAAATTGAGATTATCAGGAAAAGAACAAATGAAGACGATCATTTTTCGATGAATAGCCTGATGGGTGCCGATCAGGTCGTGCCACCAGTACCGCCGCTTCCACCACTTCCTGAATTACCTGAATTGACCGACGAAGACCAACATTCGGCTGCCACTACAAATGATGAAAAATATAAAAAAGAAAATGCCACTGAACAAAATAAGTGACACGTTTATCCGTTATTCGTTTGTTGTTCCCCGCAACACATGAAAACAATTTAACAGCAATCAGAAAACCGGGCCGGAATGATCTTCCGGCCTTTTTTTCATTTAATAAAAAACCACCGGAAGGGGAACCGGTGGTTGAATGCCATGTTGTTTCTGGCTCTGTGAACACACATACGTTTGTTTAATTGTTTCTGATGCTGTTAATTTTTCTTGAAAATCGCGTTATGTGTTTACTGTACCAAACTTACGCAACTGAGTTCTTTTATGAAATTTTTTTCTGCGAACGGTCGGTTTTTGGCTGTGAATGGTCTGTCGCAATCCATTAAAAAGAAATGACCTGCTTCGCGAGGAAACAAGTCATTCTGTTCTTTTGCTTTTTATCTTTATTCGAACAGGTTGTTAAGCAAACCGCTCGATTCTTTACGGCTGTTCGGTCCAAAGGTACTCAACTGTGAAACAAGTTTGCGAATTGGCATCGACTGTAACCAAACTTTACCAGTGCCGCGCAACGTTGCCAGGAAAAGGCCTTCCCCTCCAAAAACCATCGATCTCAATCCTCCGGCCTGCTGAATGTCGAAATCGATTGTTTCTTCGAACCCAACAACACAGCCGGTGTCGACCCGGAGAACTTCGTTGTTCAGTTGTCTTTCAATCACCGTTCCTCCGGCGTGAATGAATGCTTTGCCATCGCCCTGTAATTGCTGAAGGATGAACCCTTCGCCTCCGAAAAGTCCTGAGCCGAGTTTCCTGTTAAAGCGCATTGAGAGTTTCGTGCCCAGAGCTGCACAAAGAAAAGCGTCTTTTTGGACGATCAGACTTCCGCGGTGATTGATCAAGTCAATTGGAACGATGGTGCCGGGATAGGGAGCCGAAAATGCGACGTGCTTTTTACCCCAATTCTGGTTGGTGAAATGGGTGATGAACAACGATTCGCCGGTTAGCAGTCGTGATCCTGCCGCCAGCACCTTATCGAACAATCCGGCTCGCGGATTTGATCCGTCGCCCATTTTTGTCTCGAAGCTGATGCCGTCTTCCATATAAAGCATAGCACCTGCTTCTGCAATGACTGTTTCCCCGGGATCGAGCTCAATTTCAACAAGCTGAATGTCGTTCCCCATGATTTTGTAATCGATTTCGTGTGATTGCATGACGTATAATTTAATTGTTTCGATTTTTAAAATTTGATTTCAAAGGTATGGAATCGCTCGCTTGGCTCCTGTTATTTTCGACCAGCCTGTAAATTTTACCGGTAAACTTATCGGTCGGCCCGACAGAATGTGTAAGGCTGGCTTCTATTTCCAGGGCCAATTAACACAGTCTTTTACTTCAGGAAAAAGAACAAAGTCTGCCTTTCCTTTCATTGTCAGTGTTTTAATGTTCAATCCCCGAAAGTGGAGCAGCGCTTCCTGAAGAGTTTTCCCTGAAACGGATACGTCGTCTACCAGCAAAATCTGTTTTCCCACCAGTTCAGGCATGGGCGGCATGTTTACCACTACCGGATTTTCGTAGCGTGGCGTGTTGGTTTCGTCGCGGTAGTTGAGTGTGATAATCTGCAATTCGCAATTCAGATGAAAAGCAACCAGGCTTGCCGGAACAATTCCTCCTGTCCCGATTCCGATCACAAGGTCCGTCTTAGGCAGATCAAGCGATCGAAGTCGCTCCGCAATTTCGGTGAATGAAAGTGGTACCATGATCCGTTTGTCGTTTTCCTGATAATTAAAGAGCAGGTCATTTTTTATAGATGGCCTGCTCCCGAATATCAAAAGGTTGTGAATGATTTTACTTTTTGAATTGCACAAGGATAACATTGATCACCCCGAGCAATAAAATTCCGGGCAATGCAATGTTGACTCCTGAAAGCCAGGTTGAAACCGGTTCGCCCATTCTTCCAAGCAGCGACAGCCCTATTGTAACCAGCAACGACGCTGCAAGAAAAGCCAGCGGAGCCGCCAGATATTTAATAAATCTCAGGTCTTTCAGCCACGAAAGGAGTAAAACAAAAGCTACTATTTCAAAGGCCAGTGTGATAACCATTGCCGGTGCCGGGTGTCCCATGATCAGGTAGTTAAGCAACGGAGCAATGATTCCGGCCAAAATAGCCACATGCTTTTTAAAAAGGAAAGTCGCAATCATTGGTGCAACAAAAATTGGCAACAAAACAGCGCCCGCAAGATTTCCATTTATATTGGGCAAAAGGTGAATCAGAAACGGGAGCACCATCGTTGCAGCCAAAACTGCTGTTGTTTGCGCCAGTTGGTATCTGTACGAAAGCTGAATAATAGCAGTGTTTTTCATATCTCATTGGTTTTAGTTGTCGAAACAAATTTACTTTTATTCTCCAGAAATGCAAGAATAGCTCAGGTTGCTTTTGCCTTCAGGTTAGCTGTCAGGCTTTTCCATCAAAACAGATGTTGGTGTGTTTTGTTTCTTGCTCCTGAAGATCTGATTAACCGAGTTCGATGGTATTACCCGATTTCACCTGAACGAATTTGTATTCACGGGAAATTGCCATTTGTGCCGGAAGCGCTGTGCAATGTGAAGGAATGACCTGCTCAACGCCTGATTCCTTCAACCAGTCGATTGTTTTTTTTGTCAGCTTGTCGTCGTTTTGCAGGTGGAAACCGCCAACAACCGCATGCACTTTTTCGATACCTGTCACGCTTTTGGCATGCGTGGTCATGTTACATATTCCGGAGTGGGCACAGCCCGAAATAACAACCAGCCCCTTGGCTGTTGGTATAGCCAGTCCTGAGTCGTCCATCACAAAGTCTTCAGTGCCGTCTTCCTTTACAAAAGCTGTTGTTTGGCTCTCGAAGCTATTCAGTCTCGGTATTTCACCCAGAAACCAGATTTGTTCCGAGATTTTGAACGGTTCTTTGGTCGCAACAACCTCAAAATTTCTCCTGATCTCCGGTTCGTCCCATCTGATGCCCAGCGGTGTGTGATTCGATTTGCGGATACGCTTCAGGAAAACATCGGGATGGCAGATTAGTTGCCGCCCGGGCAAGAGCATCAGTCCTCCGGAATGATCGTCGTGCCCGTGACTTAGAACGATTGCTTTTACTGCTTCGAGGTTTTTTTGCATAATTCTGGCATTGTAGCCGATGAGATCGGAGGAACCGGTGTCGAAAAGAATCGTTTCATCCGCTTCCACCAAAAACGACAGCCCATGTTCAGCCCTGCACCAGCGGCCTGCTACATTGTCGTTCAGAACATGGATTTTAACGGGCCGTATGGTTTTCATACAATGGAATTTCGATGTAGAATGATGTGCCGTCGGTTTCAGAGGTTTCGTACCAGATTCGTCCGCCGCAGTTGTTAATGATGCTCCTGACGATGGAAAGGCCCAGTCCCATTCCGCTTGTTTTTGTCGTGAAATTGGGTTCGAAGAGGTGTTCCTGCGCCTGTTTGCTGATTCCCGACCCATTGTCGCTCACCGTTACAGTTGCATAGCCCTCGCTTTTTTCGATCCTGATTTTTATTTTTCCTTTCTGGTCGGGCGGAATTGATTGTATGCCGTTTTTTACCAGGTTCAAAAAGGCTCGCGAAAGCTGCTCTCTGTCGGCAAATACCATTACTTCCTGGTAATTATTTGTTTCTATCTCAAACGAGAGGTTTGTATTCACTTCAAATAGCGAACGGATGTTGACTGCAACTTCAATCAGGTTGAATGCCTCGTTTTTGGTTTTGGGTATTTGGGCAAAGTTCGAAAACTCTGTGGCAATTCCCGAAAGGGTATCAATTTGTTCGATCAGGTTTTTTGTAACACGGTCGAAATAGTCGTTGTAATGTTCGCTATCCTCATTTTTTGCCCGCTGCAAATACTGAATATTCAATTTCATCGGGGTAAGCGGGTTTTTAATTTCGTGGGCAATTTGTTTGGCCATCTCGCGCCATGCCGATTCCCGTTCGGATCGGGCAAGCAATTCTGCACTTTCTGCCAGTTCTTCAACTTTGTGGTTGTATTCACGAACGAGGGCGCCAATCTCGTCTTCAGCCTGGTAGTTTATCTGGTCGTTTTTCTTCCCGAGCTGAATGCCCCGGAGTTTTTCCCTGATCAGGCTCAATGGCTGGGTGATTCGGTTCGAGAGGAAAACCGCAACAATCACGCTGGCAAGGAATAAAATCAGGTATAAATTAATGAATGCAACCACGAAGGTGGAGATGCCTTGCTTCAGTTCGTCTTCACGAGTGAAATATGGCAAGTTCAAATAGCCGAGGTAGTCGCCTTTGCTGTTGATAATTGGTTCGTAAGCCGACAGATATGAGAGTTTCCCGATTTTCTCCGGCTGCAGGTAGTTTAGTTGGTATTGCTCCGACATCTCATAAAATGCTTTCGAATTCATTCGCTCTGTCGTGATTCCGCGTGCGTAAATTTCTGGCCGCGAAGTCGCCAGCAACTCGCCGGTTACACCATAGATATTGATGTCAGTTCGGAAAATATTGGAGAGCTTATACAATTCGTTGTAGAGCCACTGTTGCGTATTTTGTGTGATGGCATTTTCGTAAAACAACTGGCTTTTGATTTCTTCTGAAATTGACTTCATTTTTTCCTGGAGGTCAGTTCGGTGCCGGTCTCGGTATTCGCGGATGTTGTAATAAATGGTACCGGCAGCAACCAGCAGCAACGAAACCAGCACGACCGAAATAATGGCCGCCTGAATCCTGAACCGAAGATCCTGCGGTAGAATAAATTTCCTGAAATTCTGATTCCCGATAAGCGAGATGAGTATTACAAAAACAAAATAGAAGACGAATATGTACGGGAATGAAATCAGGTAATCGCCAAATGTGAGCGATTTATTGCTGACAATAATGTGGTTTTTTTGATCAAACGTGTATATCAGATGGTCATATCCATCCCATTTGGCAACCTGAAATTCGGTGCCATTGATTTTCAGGTTGTACGACTGGAGGTAAAGATTATAGTCGTAATCACCCGACCGGTTTACAAGTTCGTCTTCGAAATATTTGGCGTACGACAAATACTTGTAACGGTATGGGCGCTGAAGCGGTTTGTCCAGCAATAGTTCAGGGAAGCCAATTCCTTCCGACATGATGCGCGAGTTGATCTCGATAAATACCGAAACACCCAGAGGGATGTCGGCAACCTGGTATTTAATTCGTCCGAAATAGGAAACCCGTCCGTTCATGTTGTTCATGAAGTAGAATTTGGTTCCCGGGATCATAATTCCTGAAGTCTCAATCATCTTATCGAAGAACGGGAAGCAAGGTTCTTTTACATTTTCCGGCTGAACCATCAGACTGTCGTTTCCGGCGCAGAAGTAGTACTGAATGTCGTATTTCCTGAAATATCCGGAGAAATAAGTTCGGGAAAGGTAATTTTCCAGATCGGTGTATGGTGGAGTCAGCAACTTGTAGATGATCGAGTCGGTGTTAATCTGGTTTTGTATGCGTGCGAGGTAAACTTCAGCAACCGGATCCTGCTCCGAACTCAGGTTGATAGCCAAAAGCTTCTGTACTTCGAGGTCGCGGTTTTTAATGGTGTGGTAAACCATTAAAAGGCTGACCAGCGAAAAAAGCGCTATGAAAAGAATGGAGTAGGAGAGCGAATAAATTGAAACATGAATTCTCCGGATTCTGCTCAAAAGCGTGTTGACTGAAAAGAACAGAACCAGGGCATAAGTCATTTCCGAAGGAAGAACGAGACAAAGTACGGCTGATGCGGCAATCCCTGCCAGATTGATGTAGAAGAAATAACGCTTGCGGTTCAGGTATTCGGTTTGTTGAATGATTTTGAGGTGAATCAGGAAAACCGAAAATAAAAACAGGGCAATCGCCAAATAACCACTGATACTGTTTTGGTCGATGTCGGTGATTCGGTTCAGCTTGTATGTTATGTTGCTGTTTTCAATCAGGTTGTCAATCAGAAAAGCCACCAGCAGGTAGAGTATGCCTACAAAAGCATACGACGAAATGATGTATTTTTTCCGAAGGTGGCTTTCCGAAGGAAATTCCCTTACAAAAACGAGGCACCAGAAAAAGAACAAAACAGTTATAAC
>JAEWME010000423.1 GCA_023393265.1 Bacteroidota bacterium
TTCCAATCGAGTGGTGCAGCAGACTGCGATGCTTTGATCAGCATTTACGAGCCTAAATTTGATGTGATTGCTTCGAACATTGACGACCTGAAGAAAATGATCCGGATGCTTGACAGACAAAACTGTACCGCCAGTCCGCTTTACGCAAAAGCATCAGAAAAACTTTATGAACTGGAACCATCGGCAGAAGCAGCCTACAATATGGCCCGTCTATTTGTAAAAGCTGAAAACCGGGATAAGGCAGAAGGCTACTACAAACAGGCAATCGAACTGGAAAAAGATCCGGGAAACATCTCAAAATATTACTACGAACTAGCCGCTGTTGTTTGGACATCGAATCCGCAGCAGGCAAGAACATATCTGAAAAAAGCTATCGACAACAATTCGTCGAATGGTCGCGCTTATTTGCTTTTGGGTGACGTCTATGCCCACAATGCTAAATCATACGGCGAAAACGATTTCGAACATGTAACTGTTTACTGGGTTGCTGTTGACTACTATGCAAAAGCAAAAAAAGCAGATCCATCAGTTGAATCGGATGCTAACGAAAGAATCAATTCCTATTCTCAGTATTTCCCGTCGAAAGAAGATATCTTCTTCAACGGTTTGACAGTAGGTCAATCGTATTCGGTTGGTGGCTGGATCGGAGAATCAACAACCGTTCGTGAAAAAAGATAATAAGCAAATTTGAAATATTTTAGAGCATTGTATTTCCGTAGTGGAGATACAATGCTTTTCTCTTTTAGTGCTATTTTATTCATAGATTTATCCCGTACAAAAAGTACCATAAGTTTTTTAGATGTAAGAATGATTTACGAGAAACACATATCGGGCGTTTATGAATCCGCGTACAAATCCATTTCAGGATGTATATTTAAGGCTTTGATTGTTGCAATCGTGCTCGTGCTGACTTCCTGCGAAAACGAAATCTCGAAAATAAAAACATACGCAAGTACCGAAGATACGCCAAGTGGCTCAGCAAAAAACTTTGAGATGCTTTACTCTGACTCGACTGTGATTCGAACCAAACTACAGACTCCGGAGCTTATCAGGCATGACGAGGAAAAAGAACCTTACACCGAATTTCCGCAGGGAGTGAAGCTCGTAAAATATGACTCGAAGATGAATGTCATTTCGAGTATCACCGCTCTGTATGCAAAAAATTACACAAACGACGATCGCTGGGAAGCCAAAAACAACGTTGTTGCCGTCAACCAGAACGGCGATACTTTAAAAACGGAATACCTCGTTTGGGATAGCAAAAAAGGGCGCATCTATTCCGATCAGTTTGTCCGGATCCTCAGAAAAGATATGGACCTAACCGGAACCGGGTTTTCAGCCAATCAGGATTTTTCGGACTACAACTTCAAAAATCCTTCCGGCCCCATGTACATTGAAATTGACAAATAAAAAGAAAGCATGAATTTATTGCTGATCATACTGGTTACAATTTTATTCTCAGCATTTTTCTCGGGCATGGAAATCGCATTTGTGTCGGCCAACAGGCTACGCCTCGAACTCGACAAAAAACAAAACGTCGTTTTTTCAAGCCTGATTTCGCTTTATACCAAGTATCCCGGACAATTTATTGCAACTATGCTGGTTGGGAATAATCTGGCACTGGTAATTTACGGTATCGCTTTTGCCCGAATGCTTAAGCCAATGCTTGACATTTATATACAGTCTGACTCACTTGTACTTTTCATCCAAACAATTTTTTCGACGCTCATCATTTTGGCAACTGCCGAATATCTGCCCAAAATGCTGTTTCGTATCAATCCAAATAAAATTCTGAAATTTTTCACTATACCGATTGCTTTCTTCTACTTTTTGTTCTATCCGGTCACCAAATTCACGATGTGGATATCGAAGCTGGTACTCCGGATTTTCCTGAACGAAAAGATAAAAAGCGTTGACGAAAAAACGGTATTCAGCCGAATCGACCTCGACCATTTTGTGAAGGAACCGGAAAACACTGCTTCAGCGCCCGCTCAGGAAATTGACAACGAGGTAAAACTGTTCAGAAATGCACTGGACTTTTCTAAAGTCAAGCTACGCGACATCATGGTTCCACGTACCGAAATGGTAGCGCTCGACATTGATTCAACCGTTGAAGAACTTCACCAGAAATTCATCGAAACAGGTTATTCGCGCATTCTGTTTTATTCAGGAAATATCGACAACATTGTTGGGTACATCCATCAATCGGTCATTTTCACCAACCCCGATTCCATACAGTCGAACCTGCGCAACGTACTCATCGTTCCTGAAACGATGCCTGCAAGTAAACTACTTCGCCAGTTTATTCAGCAACGACGGAGCATTGCCATCGTTGTAGATGAGTTTGGAGGCACTTCAGGAATGGTTACCAGTGAAGACATCCTCGAAGAAATCTTCGGAGAAATAGAAGACGAGCACGATACCTCAGATCTGATCTCGAAACAAGTTGGCCCGAATGACTTCATTCTTTCGGGAAGGCTCGAACTGGAACAACTCATCGAAACCTACAACCTCGAATTTCCAGAGAACGAAAATTTCGAAACGCTGGCCGGTTTTATACTTTACAACCACCAAAGCATCCCCAAAATAAATACAGTGATTACAATCGAACCTTACCAGATCAAAATTCTGAAAGCAACAAACACCAAGATTGAGTTGGTACAGCTTAAGATATTGGACGATAACTAAAATAAAAATTGAATTGGGAGGTTTAATATCGAAAATTATTATCTTCGTACCTCGAAAAAATTTAAAGTAATATCATAATAAAATAACTAACAGTAAATGGCTACATTACAGAAAATACGGAATCGTGGAGGTTTAATGATAGCGATCGTAATCGGTCTTGCCTTAGGCGCATTTATCCTTGGCGATATGCTTAATTCGGGAAGCAAACTGATGAGGCCCAGTCAAATGAAAATTGCAGAAATTGACGGTGAATCGATTGAGTATCCTGAGTTTCAGAAGAAAGTTGAAGAGCTTTCTGAGATTTATAAAATGAATACCCAGAAAAACCAGATTGACGAAAACACCTGGGAGCAGTTGCGTGAACAAGTTTGGCAGGAGTACCTTCAGGAAAATATTATCGGTAAAGCCAGCGAAAAACTGGGAGTTAGTGTTACATCACAGGAACTTTTCGACTTGATCCAGGGAAGCAATCCTCACCCGATTATTCAACAGTTGTTCAGAAATCCGCAAACCGGCGAAATCGACAAATCGGCGATCATCAAATTTCTGAAATCGCTTGACAATGCCAGCCCTGAACAAAAGGCCTACTGGTTATACATCGAAAAACAAATTAAACAAGACAGGCTTCGGGCCAAATATGCTGATCTTGTAGGAAAAGGTTTATATGTTACAACTGAAGAAGCTAAAGAAAGTCTGGAAGCAAAAAATAAAAGCTTCAACTTCGATTTTGTTGGACTTGCCTATTCAACTGTTACCGACGCTTCTGTTAATGTTTCGGATGCTGAGTTGAAAGAATATTACAACAAGCACAAAGACGAGTACAAACAAGACAAAACACGCAGCATCGAATACATCACTTTCGATGTAACCGCATCGCCTGCCGACGTTGCTGCCACCCAAAAATGGGTTACCGATGCAAAAGACGAATTTGCTGCAGCAACCGACAACGCCCAATACGTGAATGTAAACTCAGATATTTCATTTAACCCAACATTCAGTAAGAAAGAAGAACTTCCGGCAGAACTGGCCAACTGGGCTTTTGGTGCTCAGGTTGGTGACATTTACGGTCCATATTTGGAAGACAACGAATATAAACTTGCAAAAATTGACCAGTTTAAAATGTTGCCCGACTCGGTTCAGGCAAGTCATATTCTGATTAACCCGCAAAAAGTTGGGAGCATTGAGAAAGCTAAAGCATTGGCCGACAGCTTAAAAAGAAACATTGATTTGGGTGGTAACTTTGCCGAATTGGCTGCCAAATATTCGGATGACCCAGGATCAAAAACAAAAGGCGGCGACCTTGGCTGGTTTAAACGTCATCAGATGGTTCCTGAATTTGAAGAAGCAGCTTTCTCAGGTGAAGTAAACAAACTGTACGTTGTTGAGACCCGTTTTGGATATCACATTATTAAACCAACAAAAAAAGGAAAAGAAACAAACCAGGTACGTTTGGCCATTCTGGGCAGAAAAATTGAACCAAGCACCCAGACATACCAGAAAGTATACTCTGAAGCCAGCAAATTTGCAAGTGAAAACACTTCGGCTGACGCCTTCAACAAATCGATCGTAGCTTCGAAACTCGATAAAAAAATGGCTACGCTGAAAGAAAACGACCGCGAAGTTGCAGGACTGGACCAGTCCCGGCAGTTGGTTCGCGCGGCTTTCACCGTTGAAAAAGGCGATATGCTTGTTAATAACGAAGGTTCTACAATCTTCGAATTCGGAAACAAATTTGTAATCGGTGTGCTGACTGGTGCCACAGAAGAAGGTGCTTCAACTTTTGAAGAAGCAAAATCGCGTGTGGAACTGGCAGTTCGTAAAGAGAAAAAAGCTCAGATACTTGCTGAAAAATTGCAGGCCGCAGCAAACGGACAGAGTGACCTGTCAGGCATCGCTTCGAAGTTGTCGACCGACGTTAAACAGGCAACTGCTATTAATTTCAACAGCTATTCAGTTCCTGCCGCTGGATTTGAACCGGCACTGATCGGAGCCGTTTGCAGCCTTCCCGAAGGTAAAGTTTCTGCACCGGTTGAAGGAACCAACGGTGTTTATCTGGCCAAGGTAACCTCGGTTACTACAACCACAAATGCCGATCTGAAAGGCGAAAAGGTACGTCTTGCACAGGCTCAGGGTTACCGGGCAGGAGCGACTGTTTTCGAGTCGCTGAAGAAGCAGGCTGAGATAGTCGATAAACGATCAAAATTCTATTAATAGAATAATTAAGGAGAAAAGCGGGCAATCAACCCGCTTTTTTTGTTCTGTTTGGTAACGCAAAAAAGAAAGCTGATATGGAAAAGCACATAGACAGGCTAAAGGAAATGTTATCGAGAGATCGATTTGCAGCACACAATGGAATCAGGCTGGTTTCAGTAAAAAAAGGAGAAGCGCTGGCAGAAATGACAGTTACGGAGCAACATCTGAACGGTGTTGACATTATCCAGGGAGGTGCGCTGTTCACATTGGCCGACTTTGCTTTTGCCGCTGCGTCCAATTCTCATGGCAGGATTGCATTAGCCACCAACGTCAGCATCAACTTTTTCAAAGGTGTATCGTCAGGAAAACTATTTGCCCTGGCCACCGAATTGAACACCGGAAAAACGTTATCGAATTACACTGTTGATATTACAGATGAATCCGGAAATAAGATTGCTTTCTTCTCCGGAACTGCCTTTCAAAAAGGCGAATATTAAGGAAATTGAACATTTGAGGTGCTTAATGGAAGGCTCCAAAACTTGGGCGATGCCAAAATTCAAGCACTTCAAACTACTTTTTTTACTTACATTTGCGCAATTTTTCATTTAAAAAAGGAAATCATGGCCAGGTATTTTAACGATGTTTCAAGAACTTTTAATGAATATTTACTGATTCCGGGATTGACGGCTAAAGCGTGTATCCCGCAAAACGTATCGCTGAAAACCCCGCTGGTGAAATACGAAAAAGACTCTGCGCCCGAACTGGAGCTAAATATTCCGTTTGTTTCAGCCATCATGCAGTCTGTTTCTGATCATAAAATGGCAATTGCCCTTGCAAAAAACGGTGGTTTGTCATTCATTTTCGGATCACAGCCAATTGAATCGCAATGCGAGATGGTTCGGAAAGTGAAGAAATTTAAAGCCGGATTTGTAGTCAGCGACGCCAACCTGACACCCAATCATACGTTGAAAGATGTAATCAACCTGAAAGCCGCTACCGGGCACTCAACAATCGGTATCACTTCCGACGGAAGCTCGAACGGCAAATTGCTTGGCCTGGTAACCAGCCGCGACTATCGCGAAAGCAAAGACAATCTTGGTACGCCAATCCACGAATTCATGACACCATTTTCGAAACTGGTTACAGGGGAATTGGGCATTTCGCTTTCTGAAGCCAACGACATCATTTGGGACAATAAACTAAATACGTTGCCTATCATCGACAAGGATCAAAACCTCCTGTATTTCGTTTTCAGAAAAGATTACGACGGGCACAAGGAAAATCCAAATGAATTGCTCGACGCCAACAAAAAGTTGCTGGTTGGGGCCGGAATCAATACACGCGATTTTACTGAAAGGGTTCCACAACTGGTAGAGGCAGGCGCTGATCTTCTTTGCATCGACTCGTCTGACGGTTTTTCTGAATGGCAAAAAGAAACCATTGAATTCATTAAGAAGAAATACGACGGAAGAGTAAAAGTTGGTGCCGGAAATGTAGTCGATAAAGACGGCTTCCTTTACCTGGTTGAAGCTGGTGCCGATTTCATTAAAGTAGGTATCGGCGGTGGATCGATCTGCATCACACGCGAACAAAAAGGTATCGGTCGAGGGCAGGCGACAGCCTTAATAGAAGTGGCTCAGGCTCGTCAGGAATACTTTGAAAAAACCGGTATTTACGTACCAATTTGTTCCGATGGTGGTATTGTTCAGGATTACCACATGGTACTTGCATTGGCAATGGGCGCCGATTTCATCATGATGGGACGGTATTTCGCCCGTTTCGACGAAAGCCCGACCAAGAAGCTTAAAGTTGGCAACAATTACGTGAAGGAATACTGGGGCGAAGGTTCGAACCGTGCCCGCAACTGGCAACGCTACGACTCGGGCGGCAGCGAAGGCCTCAAATTCGAAGAAGGTGTCGATAGCTATGTGCCTTATGCCGGCAAGCTGAAAGACAATCTTGACATTACGCTGGGGAAGATCGTTTCGACCATGTGCAGCTGTGGTGCATTAACCATTCCTGAACTGGAGAAAAACGCCAAAATTACGCTGGTTTCATCCACCTCCATCATCGAAGGAGGAGCACACGATGTAATTTTAAAGGATAAGAATATCTAAGCAAAATTTAAAATAAGAGAACTAAGGCTGAGCTTCGTCTCAGCCTTTTTATTTCAGGAAAAAATAAAAATCAGGTATATATAAACAGAAAGCGGGCCTCTGCCCGCTTTCCTTTTTTCCACCCCAAATGCACAAAACTTGAGATTTCAAGTCCCGACATTCTATCTTTAGCTTAATAGCGCCTTAACTTTGTCGGAAATGTCTTTTCCATCAGCCAGTCCTGCCAGCTTTTTAGAAGCCATTCCCATTACTTTTCCCATATCTTTTATGCTTGTTGCACCAACTTCTGCAATAATCTCTTTCACCGCATTGGTCAACTCAGCATCACCCATTTTCGCCGGAAGATACGATTCAAAAATTTTTACCTGGAAAATTTCCTGATCGTAGAGATCTGTTCTGCCTTGTTCTTTAAAAATGTTGGCAGCATCCGTTCCCTGCTTGGCTAATTTAGAAATAATTTTTAAACTTTCCTGATCCGACAACTCTCCTGATGCACCTTCTGCAGATTTGACTTCGAGCATTACTTTTTTTATTCCGCGCAAAGCTTCGAGTTTTTCTTTTTCCCGGGCTTTCATCGCCTCCATAATATCACTATTGATCTGATCAAATAAGCTCATGTTCCAAATTAGTCAACGTTATCGTGCAAGTAGGAATTGTTGTCGCGTAAAATTACATTATTATTT
Source organism: Bacteroidota bacterium (assembly GCA_023393265.1). Lineage (GTDB taxonomy): Bacteria > Bacteroidota > Bacteroidia > Bacteroidales > Prolixibacteraceae > Aquipluma. The sequence continues at coordinate 7,682 of JAEWME010000423.1, forward strand.
TCATCCGGCGAAATAGAAAATCGTGAAAATTGCTCATTCACTTTTTTTTTTAGTCCGAAAAACCCTGAATTTTTTCTTCTGTAAGCCGGAATATTTTCCAATTCTTCAACAGCCTCTTCTGATGTTTGCGTAAAATCAACAGGATCAGCTATTTCCGATCCGGCAGGCTTTTTGGCAACATTTCCGTACAATTCCTCAAACTCGTCGTACCCTCCCGCGTTTATCTCGAACTCGAAAGTCTTTTGCTTTGCAGTTTTGGCACCGTATAACTCGTTTTCGATCGAAGTTTTTACTTCCGTCTTGGTTTTTGGGATCGTTTCGCCAGCATCCTCAATTAATGTGTGGTAAGTTTTCTCCTGATTTTTGTTGATCACCATTTCAGGAATACTGCTGGTGCTAAATCCTGTTGCAATAATGGTCACCGAAATCTGGTCGCCGAGTTTTTCATCAACGCCGTTACCCCAAATCAGGTCGGCCGAATTTCCGGCTTTTTCCTGAACATAATCTGTAATGTCGCCAATTTCGTCCATTGTAATTTCATCAACTCCGGACGTAATATTTAGCAAGATATTCCGGGCACCCAAAATGTCATTATTATTCAGGAGTGGTGAATTTAAAGCCTCTTCAACAGCGGTAACTGCACGATTCACGCCTGAAGCAACTCCGGTTCCCATGAGTGCCACACCACTGTTGCGCATCACGGTTTCAACGTCGGCAAAGTCAACATTGATGTATCCGGGCACTGTAATAATTTCGGCTATTCCCTTGGCTGCTGTAGTCAATATATTATCGGCTTTGGCAAAAGCATCCGAAATCTTCGAGTCTCCATACATCTCCCTGATGCGCTCGTTGTTGATCACAAGCAGCGAATCGACATGTGTTTCCATCGCAGCAATACCTTCAACCGCCTGCTTAATACGACGGCGGCCTTCATTGCGGAAAGGAATGGTTACAATGCCCACGGTGAGAATACCCAACTCCTTGGCTGCTGAAGCGATAACCGGAGCTCCGCCGGTACCGGTTCCACCACCCATCCCGGCAGTAATGAACACCATTTTTGTATTGTTGCTGAGTACCTTTTTTACGTCCTCTATGTTTTCGATGGCCGCCTCACGACCGGTTTCAGGCTTGTTGCCAGCCCCACGTCCTTCGGTAAGCGACGAGCCCAACTGAATTTTACACGGCACAGGACTGTTTATCAACGCCTGGGCATCAGTATTACAAACCATAAAGTCTACATCGCGGATTCCTGCATGATACATGTGATTCACCGCATTTCCACCACCACCACCTACTCCAATAACCTTTATGATTGAGCCGGAATTCACAGCTAGGTCAAAATTCATAATTTCGTTTGACATGATCGTCTATTTTTGGGGTTTATATTCACTTTATTTATTGTTCTCTTCCTCCGAAATGGGAGTATCAGAAGCATCTTTATCATCGAAGAATTTGGTAAACTGCCTGAAAAACCAACTATCTACATTGGCACCGTCGCTCTCCGATTTATCGGCCATCTCTTTCCTTTTTTTCTTCGCACTCTTTTTGGAAGTAACATGCTGTTTTGCTGTTTGCGGAATTGGGTCGGGGCCAAACAATGTGTCTGAAATCTCGACCGGGTTTTCCTCCAGGTTGATCTCAAATCCGGCGTCATCAAGCTGAAGTTCAACTTCCTCAACCGGTGGCTGGAATAATCGGTTCGGGTTCACATCAAATCCGGTCGCAATAATCGTAACACTAATTTGGTCGCCCAGCTTAGGGTCATAACCATTTCCCCAGATGATAGTTGCATCCATTCCGGCCTCATCCTGCAAATAATCAATAATTTCGCCAATCTCGCTCATGGTCACTTCATCTACTCCGGAAATGATATTGAGCAAAATATCCTTTGTTCCGCGGATGCTGCTGCTATCCAGAAGCGGCGATTCGAGCGCCTGCCTTACAGCGCTCATGGCCCTATCCGGTCCTTCAGCCAGGCCAGTCCCCATGATAAACACGCCGCTGCCAGCCATCACAGTGCTAACGTCGGCAAAGTCGATGTTGATATTACCGTGAAGGGTAATGATTTCGGCCACACCTTTCACCGCTGTTGTTATAATGTTGTCAGCTTTTTTGAATGCCTGTGATGCAGGCAGGTTGCCATATATTTTATGCAGCTTTTCGTTGCTGATGACCAGCATACTGTCTACATGTTCTTTCAGTTTCTCGACTCCCGCAAGTGCCTGATCGAAACGCCGCTTTCCTTCTGATCGGGAAGGGATGGTTACAACAGCTATGGTAAGAATATCGAGTTCACGAGCCAGTTTGGCAATTACCGGAGCAGCGCCGGTGCCTGTACCGCCACCCATTCCTGCCGTGATAAACACCATTTTTGTTGTCCCTTCGAGCACACCCCGAACATCTTCCAGGTTTTCGATTGCCGCCTGTTCCCCCTGCTCGGGCATATTTCCGGCTCCACGTCCATGAGTCAGCGTAACGCCAAGCTGGATTTTCACCGGAACAGGACTGTATTGCATGGCCTGGGCATCGGTATTGCAAATCATAAAATTCACGCCTTCAATGCCTTCCTCATACATATTTTTCACGGCATTGCAGCCACCTCCGCCAACTCCAATGACTTTGATGATTGAAGATTTTGTGTGCTCCAATCCGAAGTTTAGTAATTCATCGATCATAAGGCAACCTGTTTATATTTATACTAGGTCATTTCTGTATCTGCAGGATTATCTTCGAAAAAACCAATAACCCCCTGTACAATCTTCGTCTGCATGGTTTTAATAATTCCTGGTTCATTTGATTTATTGCTCCTGAAACGGCGACTCTTTTTAACTCGCAGCCCGCCATCCTCAGCAGCCATCCGGAGCAAGCCAAGCACCGTTGCAAACCGCGGGTCTTCCAAATTTCTTTCTGAAACAAAATGAATCATATTGGGTTTACCAACCCGCACATCAAAACCGGTATGAAACTTAACCAATTGCCCCAGGTTAGGAAGCAGGGAAGTTCCGCCGGTTAAAACAATTCCGGAGCCCAATTTATCAACATAGCCTGATTTACGGATCTGGTGAAAGAACTGCACAACAATTTCTTCCATACGGGCCTGAATAATGTGCGCCAGGCTCTTGAACGAAATCTGCTTTGGCTCCCATCCCTGAATAGGAATGGTAACCACGCGATCTTCAGGAGCAAAATCGGCTATCGCCTGTCCAAATTGCACTTTCAGCGATTCAGCCTGTTTGATGGTGATAGCACAGCCCTCTTTAATATCATTGGTAACCACATTCCCGCCAAACGGAATCATGGAAGTATAGCACAAAACACCTTCATAAAATATCGAAATCTTTGTCGTACCTCCTCCAACATCAACCAAGGCAACACCTGTTTCCTTTTCTTCTTCCGTCAGCACAACTTCGGAAGAAGCAATCGGGTCGAGAATAGCCCGCTGCACATTGATTGACCCTCTATTGAAACACATCGAGATAGCTCGCTGATATGATTCAGGAGCAACATGAATTTTATAAGTTGCCTCCATTCGCTCGCCGATGGCGCCTACCGGATTGGTGATTCCCTGCTCATTGTCAACCGTGAAAAATTCGGGGTTGATGTGATAAATCATTAATCCGTCTTCCAGGTTAATTTGTCGTGCCTGCTCCATCATCTGTTCAACGTCGGCTTCGGATACGCAGTTATCCCTTCCAAGCGCCCGTTGTTGTTTGGAGGTTTTTGTGATGAGTTGCTGCCCTGAAATATTGACAAACACATCTTCAATGTCGTGACCACAACTTTGTTCGGCCACACCAATGGCATCGCTGATGGCAGCAAATGCTTCTTCAACGTTCAGCACCACACCTCGTTTAACACCCCTTGAAGCACTATGTCCAAGTCCAACGATCCGGATTTTCCCTTCTTCGTCTTTTGTCCCAGCCAGGGCAACAATTTTGGTTGATCCAACATCTACGGCTGCAAAAATTTTCTCGTTCTTGTCCATAATTCACTTTTTTGTACAAACAACCTGATTTCGATATTTTATACTGATAGTCTTATATTTATTCCAGCCCATGTTTTTAAAACCTTGCTGGTAAACTGCTTTTAAATTTCTCAACTTCAACACATAGTCATCCGGAGTCCCGAATTCAATCAGGTAGTCGCCAACCTGTGGAAGCATAATTAACTGACCATCTGACTGCACTAAAACCTGTTCTATTTGTGCCCGCCAAAAATCGTCTTTATTAATGTATTCAGCCATTTTCAAAAAGTCCATTTCAAGCTTTTCATCAGGAATGACGCCCGTAGCAATCAAAATCCGATCGATATATTTCTGGGAAACAGGTATTTTCACACCACCCCGATCGAGGTAAAAATCATCACTCCCGGTTTTTATCCGGAGAACCGGGCTTCGCTCATCGACATTAACAACCAGTTTCCCCTTGAACGACAAACCCTTCGAATCAACTCTCCGGTAAATCTGAATGTTATCGAGGGTAGTGAAAGCTGCCAGTTTTTTCTCAATTTTATTAATATTGATCAGGAACAAACCACGACCGATAACCTGTTCCCCCGCATTCTCAACCATTTTGGCGATCTCCTCCTCGTCGAGAAATCGCGGCGAATTGGGATTGATGTTGACCACAATCGACTGGCACCTCACGGCAGCACGCTGCGTGTAGGCGTAGTAGATGGTAAAGCCAATACCGGCGGCAAGGCACAACCAGCCCAAAACAATCATTATTTTTTTAAACACCTTCATACTTTCAGCAACTGCTCTTTCACCGGTTCAACCAGTGTGTCAATATCTCCTGCACCCATCATCAGCACAACTCCCGGCTTAAATGTCGAAGCCAGTTTTGTGAGTTCGCTTTTGCTGCAAATCACCTTATTTTTATTTTTCATCCTTTCCAGAATAATTTCGGAGGTCACGCCTTCTATCGGAAGTTCACGTGCCGGGTAAATGTCGAGCACAACCACCTCATCGAGCAAATCGAGACTCGAAGCAAAACCTTCGGCAAAATCCCTGGTCCGGGTATATAAATGCGGCTGGAAAACGCCGGTCAAAACCTTGTTCTGATATATCTCGCGCACCGAAGTAATCGTAGCCCGCAATTCCTCCGGATGATGCGCATAATCATCAATCAGGATATAGTTTTCGTTTTTCAGATGAACATCGAACCGGCGCTTCACACCCGAATAACTGGCCAACGCAGTTCGAACAGCGTCGTCCGAAGCGCCTGCCAACAAAGTTACCGCGGCAGCGGCAACCGAGTTTTCCACATTCAGCAATCCGGGATAATTCAGCACGAGTCCGTCAATCCGCTTTTCCGGAGTAACCAAATCGAACTGATAATAACCATCTTTAAGCGCTATGTTTTCGGCATAAAAATCAGCAGGTTCCTTTATCGAATAAGTAAAAGTCCGGTGCCTTGTATCGTCGGGCTCAACGGGAAGGCCCTTTTTCATTACCAAAGCACCGCCAATTTTTATTTTGCCAATAAACTGACCGAAACTTTCAATCACCTTTTCATGCGAACCATAAATGTCGAGGTGATCGGCATCCATCGAAGTAATCACAGCCAACTCAGGAGTCAACTGCAAAAACGAACGGTCGAATTCGTCGGCTTCGGCCACAATCCATTCGCTTCCGCTATCGTCGAGCAAAAGATTGGTATGGTAATTTTTCGAGATACCACCCAGAAAAGCAGAGCAACCCTTATCAGACGATTTCATGATGTGTGCAGCAATTGTCGAAACGGTTGTTTTTCCATGTGTTCCAGCCACTGCAATTGTGCGTCGGCTGTTGCAGATGATGCCAAGCACTGCTGCCCTCTTGTACAGGCGAAAACCACGATCGATAAGCGTATTCAGTTCGCTGTGGGTGGCCGGAATGGCCGGCGTAAAAACGATCAGCGAATCGCTCTGATCAAGATTGGCGGGCAGCAAACCGGGATTATCTTCATAATGGGCTGCAATTCCCTCGTTCTCAAGCGCTGTGGTCAACTCGGTTTTGGTCCGGTCGTAACCAGAAACAGCGATGCCCTGACTCGCAAAATAACGTGCCAGAGCGCTCATCCCGATGCCCCCGATACCGAGGAAATACACCTGCTTTATGTCGGAAAATTTGATCATTCTAATTCTTTATTACCTCCATGATCACATCGACGATATCCCTTGCGGCATAAGGCCGCCCCAACTTCCGGATATTTTCCGAAAGGCTTTTCATTCGCTGTTTATCGCCCAGCAATCTATAAGTTTCTTTCAATAATTGTTCTTTCGAATCGGCATCTTTTATCAACAAAGCGGCCTGATTTTCAACCAACGCCATGGCATTTTTGGTTTGATGGTCTTCTGCCACATTGGGTGAAGGAACCAGCACAGATGGCTTACCGAGCAAACAAAGCTCCGAAATGGTTCCTGCCCCTGCTCTTGAGACAACGACGTCGGCCACAGCATAAGCCAAATCCATCTCCGAAACAAACATCATTACCCGTAAATTTTCAGGAAGGTTATTTCCGAGCCGCTGCATAATTTCGTCGTAATAAATTTTTCCGGTCTGCCAGATCACCTGCACGTCGTTGGTGCGAATTAATTCGAGATTAGCCATCACGCTTTCGTTCAAGGTACGTGCACCCAGGCTCCCACCAATAATTAAAACAACCGGTTTCTCCTGACTTAAATTGAATTTCTGAAAAGCTTCGTCTTTATTGACTACCTGCTCCACAAGATTTTTCCGGATCGGATTGCCCGTCAGTACAATTTTTTCGGAAGGAAAATACCTTTCCATGTTCGGATAGGCCACACATATTTTCTTCACTTTCGAAGCCAGCAGCTTATTGGTAACACCGGCGTAAGAATTCTGCTCCTGAAGAACAGCCGGAACACCTTTTTTCACAGCAGCTTTCAGGATTGGGCCACTTGCAAAACCACCCACACCAACTGCCACATCGGGTTTAAAATCCCGGATTACTTTATTGGCTAATCTCATGCTCCTGAAAAGTTTCAGGAAAAAAGTAAGCATTTTGAGTGAAGGCTTGCGCGGAAAACCCACCACCGGAAGGCCAACGATGCGGTATCCTGCAGCCGGAACACGTTCCATTTCCATTTTCCCCAACGCACCAACAAACAAGATGTCAGCTTCAGGAAAACGATCCCTGATTTCGTTGGCAATAGAAACTGCCGGAAAAATATGTCCCCCGGTTCCACCCCCACTTACTATGACTTTCATTTTTTTCATTTACAATGCCTGGTCTTCGTTTGGTGTATCGACAACTACCACCGGATTGGCGGCTTCCTTATTTTTCTGATTGTTGGCACTAACGGCCAGGATAATCCCGAACGATGCGGCGGTAAACAGCATCGACGAGCCACCCATGCTCACCCAGGGCAGCGGCTGCCCTGTAACAGGCACTGCACCAACAGATACTGCCATGTTTATAAACGCCTGAAAGGTCATCAATAGTACAAGCCCGGTGACCATAAATGCAGGGAAAGTGCGGTCACATCGCCGGACGATGATTACCCCTCGGAACAGCAATATCAGGTAAAGCAGCGCCAGAAATGCGCCGCCAACAAATCCATATTCTTCAACAAAAATGGCATAAATAAAGTCGTTGTAACCAGCCTCCATGTAATTGCTCACTTCGCTGTTTCCAGGTCCTTTGCCAAGCATCCCACCTTCGAAAATGGCGAGGCGGGCATAGTCGGCTTGTGTTGTTCCGGCAACAGCATCGTTGTCGCCTTTCAGAAAGTCGTCGATACGCCCCTTCACCGTGTGCACACGGCCCGCACTTTCAGGAAAAAAGTCGGCAGTGAAATAAACCAGCAAAACACCCAAAATTCCGATTCCGACAAGAGACAAAATATATTTATACGATACGCGCGCGATAAGCATCAGAACCAGGATGGTTATAAAAATGAGCGCCGCAGTGGAAAAGTTGCTCAGGAAGATCAGGAAACACACCACTCCTGAAACACCGGTCACCCAATAAAAAGCCTGTTTAAGTTCTTCCTCCGTGCGCTGAGCTTTCGACAGCATCCGGGAAGCGTACATGATAAGCGAAATCTTCGCCAACTCGGCAGGCTGGAAACTAAAAAATGCTACATCAAGCGAGCGCGAGGTCTCTTTAGATGGGTTCCCGGTAAGTTTATACTGAATGATGGCCATAATCAGCGCCACAATGGTGACGCCTATCAGGAAAGGCGATATTTTGAAATAAACAACCACCGGAAGAATATTGACCAGGAGCAGCATGATTCCAAAACCAGTCAGGATAAACACAACCTGCCTGATCAGATAATACAACGTATTTCCGTTCGCCTCGCGATATGCCAGCTTGCCGGTCGCGCTGTAAACAATTACAAGCGATACAAGCGAGAGGAATATCAAAATCACCCACAACGTGCGATCTCCTTTAAATATTTTTGCCAGTGATGCTGCCATTTTTATAACTCTCTTACAGCCTGTTTAAACTGATGACCACGGTCTTCGTAGTTTTCGAATAAGTCGAAACTGGCGCAGGCGGGCGAAAGCAAAACAGTATCACCGTTTTTAGCCAGGTAATAAGACGAGCGTACGGCATCAACCATCGACTGGGTTTCGACGATGTCGAGCCCAAAATCTTTGAATGCTTCCAGAATGCGGGAATTGTCTACGCCGAGGCAAACGATGGCTTTCACTTTGGACTTTACGAGGTCGAACAATTGCGAGTAGTCGTTGCCTTTGTCGATGCCACCAACAATCCAAACGGTTGGCTG
>JAEWME010000231.1 GCA_023393265.1 Bacteroidota bacterium
ACGGCAGTGCAAACATTGTGAAACCCTTTATTGCCGGCAGCGCCCGGATTGATGTGGAGCAAGTGGTTCTTTGGATCGAAAATAACTTTCAGGATATGAGAGTGCCCGCAAATAAATAACTGAGGCGGCTTTACCCGGATCGTGTTTCGGACCCGCGTCTCGTACCGACCCGGATAGCCGCCTATGTGCGTCATTAGTACATCAACCTCTTCGCAGAAGAATCGCTGCGTTTCGGGAAACATTCGCCTGACGATGTGGTCGTCGATGTTGCCATAAACAGCCCGCATCGGTTTGAGCGCCGAAAGCCGGTCGGCTGTTTCGGCATTGCCAATGTCGCCAGCGTGCCATATTTCGTCAACCTGTTCGAAAAATCGGAGAACCCTTGCGCTGAGTGTTCCGTGAGTGTCTGATAATAAGCCTATTCTTTTCATGCCTGATGCGTATTTCGCAGGCATTAAAAATAGATTAATTTTGCATTCAAAATTGCAGAAATGAAAAGGGTAGTTATTGTGAGACACGCAAAATCGGTGCCTTATGGCTACGATAATGATTTTTACCGCGACCTTACAGAGCGCGGCGTTGCCGATGCCGATAAAGTGAGTTTAAGGCTCAAGGCACTGGATATTTTTCCTGATCTGATTATTTCAAGTCAGGCTGTCAGGGCATTGCATACGGCAACTATTTTTGCCGGAAACTTGAATTACGCTGTCGACCTGATTCGTCGGGATGAAAATTTATACGAAGGGGTTACGACCCAGGATTTTATTGGTATGCTGCAGGAATTGCCTGAAACGGTGAAGACTGTTTTTGTTTTCGGGCACAATCCAACCGTTTATTACCTTGCTTATAACCTGGTGAAATATTTCAATTCCGATATGCCAACCTGCTCGACTGTTGTTCTTGATTTTGCGATCGAAAAATGGGACGATGTTTCAGCGAGGGGCGCCAAACTTGAGGTCCAAATTACGCCAAAAGGCTTGTGAACCAGAATGCCCCAAACTTACAGGCCTGAGGCATTTTAGTTTAAAAACTAATGTGCAGGCTAAGTCCGGGGAATACGCTTGAGAAATTGTCGGGAAAATAAAGTTGCGGTACTATTTCAATATTTTTCCCAAGGTTTCTGTAAACCGAAAGCCTCCAGGTGTTGTCGTCGAAGATATCCGATTTCCCACTGCTCATGTAACCAACAGAAAATCCATACCAGTTTTCTTTCTCCGGATTGTTACTGAAATTGTGTTTGTAACCAAAATCGAGAAAACTACCTGTCTTTGATTTCAATTGGTTGTTGTCTGATGCGAAGTCGTATAGCAGTTCCAATTGGGCAAAATAATGGTCTTTGTATATTCCTTTTCGGCTGAAGATTAGTCCGGCGCGAAGCTTAAAAGAAGGCAGAAGCTTTGTTTTGAATCCATTGACGCCAGCAGATGCGACCAGTTGTAATTGGTCCAGGTAATTAGCCTGTTGGTTAAGGTTTTGGGCTATCTGCTGAATTTTCCCGTTTTTATTTTGGTATATCAAAATCATCGGCTTTCGTCTGAAAACGCTTAGATTGCTTCTCACTGTATCACTGATTGAGCTAATTGACTGATTCCACTTTTTCTGAAAAAAATCTGTCAAATGCTCAGTTGTATCGAAGTAGCACCATACGATGGGACCATCTGCTGTAACCAGCTTTAAGACTTGAAGATTTTCAGCGCCTGATCCTGAAAGTTCTGAGGGGAAGATAGTCGTTGGAATGTAGTCGTCAGATGTTCGGATGACAGATTGCCCTTTTTGTTCATTGAGTTCTATGCTCAGCTTAGCATTTGGCTTTTGGGCCTGATCAGACAATTTCAACGCGTAGAACTTACCGAATAACTTTTCTGAATCTTTGTATTTGTTTATTTGATAGACAGATGGCAGACAAAATTGGACATAGATTTGTTCTCCTGAATCGTACCATATTTCATCCGGAAGGTAGGTTGTCTGGGCTTTTGCCAGCGTTGTCAGCACCAATAGTGTGCAAAAAAAACAGAGTCTAATTGTTTTCATTTGTATAAGTGTTTGTTTAACATTCTGGTATTCTGATTTCTATTTTTTGAAAATGCTGTAATCCGACTGGTATTGGATGTTTTGGCTTTCCTGAGGCTCAAGAATGTTGAGCCTAATGCTTTTTTGTTCTTTTGGTTTTTGAGGCTGAAAATGATTTGTGATGTAAAAGATTCTTCGTTCCGCGGCGGGTTGTATTTCAGTTGAGTCAATTGTTGGCTTTTTTACTTCCTTGGATTCAGGCACAAGGGCTGGTTGTGTTTGTTGCTTTGCTGCAATCAGTTTGTTAATTTCTGTTTTCAGTGAGTCAATGATTTGTATGTTCGCTTTTTCAACGTCACCGGCTGCTGTCGGATTTTTGGCCGCAACTGTAGCTTTTTTATCATTTTCGTTGTTTGCAATCGATTTGGCCTTAGACTGCCGGTTTTTCAGAAATCCTATCTCTGCATTTTTTTGCCGAAGTTCTGATCGAATCTCCAATTTTATACTTTTGAGGTCTGTCGCCAATCCTTCAACCTTACTTTTCATTTCAGTTAATTCGAGTTCTTTGGCTGCTTTGTACCGATTAAATGATTGCCATTGTGCATAACTGAACCCGAGGCTGAGAATTAGTAAAATCGTAGCTGCAACTTTCCACCACACCTTTCTGTCCTGTTTTCCCAGACCCGATTCAATTCGGTTCCATGTAGCTTTTTTATCCCACAGTGGTATTTCCGTTTGCGCTTCTTGCTTTAATGCGCTTTCTCTTATCCGGTCGAAAAAATTTTGCTCATCCATGTTTCCCTAGTTTTTAATCAGCATCTGCTGTAATTGTAACCGTGCTTTATGTAGCTGCGATTTGGAAGTCCCTTCCGAAATTCCGAGAAGTTTCCCAATTTCGGCATGGTTATATCCTTCGATAACGAAAAGTTTGAATACCAGTTTGTATCCTTCCGGTAACCGGTCAATGAGCCGCACTATTTCATCGAAGTACATATTTTCTCCCGTTTCGGAAGTCGAAGCCAGTTCAGGAAAGTCATTGGTAAACTCCGGAACTTGTTTGGTTTGCCTTATTTCTATCAACGCCTCGTTTACTGCGATGCGCCGCATCCAAGCCTGGAATTTATCGTCACTTTCATATTTAAAATGAGGCAACGCCTTGAAAATGTTAATAAAAGCGCGGGCGATCACATCTTCGACTGCATGGCGGTTTTTGAGGTACCGAAAAGCCGCAACATAAAGTTTGTCGGCAAATAACTCATAAAGTTCTTTTTGCGCCTTTCTGTCATTGCCAACACATTTTCTGATGAGTTTTTCGTAGTTCAAATCGTATCGCTTTTACTTCCTTAAATGTAAATTTAGGGAACCGGGTTGCCCAAGCCGCTAATTTATTTTGATATTTTTGCTTTTTTAACGAAACGATATGCACATCTTTTATACGCCCAATCTTTCAGGAAAAAGTTTTGTGCTCGACGAAACGGAATCGAAGCACTGTGTCAGGGTTTTGCGGCTGGCGGAAGGCGATGAGATCGTTCTGGTCGACGGTCGTGGCGGATGGTTTGTTGCCCGGATTGCCGATGCAAACCCGAAAAGATGTGCTGTGGCAGTTGTTGATGAAAAGCTCAGTTACGGTCTCCGGAATTTTAGTATTCAGGTGGCAATTGCGCCCACTAAAAACATCGACCGCATCGAGTGGTTTCTCGAAAAGGCTACCGAAATTGGTATCACCCGGGTAACGCCGTTGCTATGTCATCATTCGGAACGCAAGGAAATAAAAGCCGACCGGCTTGAAAAAGTGATGGTTTCGGCGATGAAGCAGTCGCTGAAAGCTTATTTGCCGCAACTCGACGAAATGACCAAATTTGCGACGCTCGTTAAACAGCCTTTCAACGGACAGAAATTCATCGCGCATTGCGAAGAGCAGCATCGCGAGTTGCTGAAAAATGTCGTTCGTCCGGGTGAAAATTATCTTATTTTAATTGGTCCCGAAGGAGACTTTTCTCCTGAAGAAATTCAACTGGCGCTCGATAACGGGTTTCTGCCGGTTAGTTTGGGCAAAAGCCGCCTGCGCACCGAAACTGCCGGGCTGGTTGCCTGCCACACTTTCAACCTGCTGAACGAGTAGCTTTCGGATATTATTTGATCATCATTGGCTTGCCGGGAGAAACGCCATTTTGGTTGTAGGCGTCAATCCCGAACCAATAGCTGCCTTTTTTATCGGGGCAGGTCAGCGTCAGTCGGTTAATGTTATAAACCTGGTAGCTGTGGTAAAGTTTGTCTTTATCGGTTCCAAAGCGGATGTTATATCCGGCGGTATTAGGTTGTTTTTTCCAGTAAAGTTTCACCAGGTTTGGGTTGTGATAATCTCTCACTGCCTTAAATTCCTTCACTTTTGCCGGTTTCCGACCATTGCCGCTTCCAAAAGCCCTGAATTCAGCAATTGCGAAATTGCCAGCCGGTATGCCGCGGTTCGTAATTTTCAGGTATCGTGCCTGAACTGGTATTTTCATCTCTTCGTAAAAATTCATCCGGAAGATCGTATCTGCCGAATGATCGCTCAATTTCTTCCAGTTCTTGTCGTCGGTAGAGTATTCAATGATAAACTGGTTGGCATAAATGCTGTCGTAAACAATGTTTTGCGGTTTGCTTTGTGCAAAAATAACCTGAAGGGCATTTACGGTACACATCGAACCCAGGTCGATCGATAACCATTCTCCTTTTTTTCCTGAAAGTGCACTCCAACTTGTTCCAATGTTTTCGTCAACGGCAAATGCAGTTGTTTTAACAGCCTGGTCGGATGAGGCTTTTGCAATGATATGATCGGAAAGTAAGAACCATTTGGGGCTCAGTTTGTCGACATCCGGATTCCTGCGGTTTGGCATGAAAATCGGGTAATCGCCAAAATCGGTTTTAACAAATAAGTTCCCATCGCTGTCAAATCCGGCCGGGAACAGGGCAAGCGCCGATTGGTTTTTTCGGTTAACTGATGCACCCACGGTAGTGATGTGCCACCAGTTGCCGTATTTGTCCTCGAAAGTCGATCCGCTCCCGATTGTGCAGGTGAACCCGTTTGGTTTGTATGCAAAGGGATTGTTGGGCGCATATTTGAACGGTCCCTGCGGATTATCAGAAACATACACAACTCCGGCGGAATTGTTAAGCTCGCCATTTGCCTCTGTGGTTTGGTAATAATATGTCCCGTTGTACTTATTCATCCACGAACCCTGAACGTAGGTTCCGCTCTTTTTTGCCGGTTTAGTTTCCGTCTTTCTGATTGTAGCTTTCAAATCAAGTTTTTGACAAACAACCGGCGTTTTTATTGGCTTCAGCAAATCTTTCGGATCCATTTCCCGCGACATGATTCCGTCGTTATTGGTGCATCCGTAGTACGAAAAAACCTTTGAATCAGTATCTGTAAAAATGGCAAAATCGCTTATTTCAGGAATTAAAATGGATGTGCTGTAAACTTCCCATTTCCCAACTGAAGGATCTTTTGTCCGGTAAATGGTGTCGTTTCGCGAAGTGAAAAAGTACAACCAGTCTCCCGAAACAGTGGTTGTCGGCGCTTCTTTATCTAGTGGGAGCCTTGGTGCAGAAATGAATTTCCACGACATCAGATCGGTTGATTTCCAGTATCCTGTGGCATTGGTGGCAAACAGAAAGTAAGCATTTTTAAAAAGAACCACCGATGGATCTGAAAGATTGGGTAGCGCTTGTTTGCTTGCATCGAAAGGCAAATCGAGGTTAACCGGGTTGCAATAGGTTTGTGCATTCGCAGAGTTTGTTATAACTCCGGAAAGCACGGCCAAAAACAACGCGATGATTAATTTACCTTTCATTTCAATCTTCCGATGATTGTAAACTAATTTTTACTGAAGTGCCTGCTCTATGTCTCCAATCAGGTCTTCCACTCCTTCGATTCCAACAGAAAGGCGCATCATTCCCGGACGGATTCCGGCTTCTTTTCTGTATGCTTCCGAAAATTCAGTATAAATGGTAGAGTATGGATGGATGATCAGCGATTTGTTGTCGTTCAGGTTGGTTGCCCTGCGAATGATTTTCAGCTTGTTCATAAACCGGAAGCATTCGTCCTGGCTGCCCAGATCAAAAGTCATGATG
>JAEWME010000239.1 GCA_023393265.1 Bacteroidota bacterium
CTTTAAGAGGTTGGAATACGACAACATATTATTCTCATTACTTACTTCATTAGTCATCTAGCACTATTTTATATTCTTCAGAATTTTGATTATTTTTATTCACTAAACGCTTGTATCTTGTGGAGTAGCTGTGTCGTTCCACTTGCCCTTTGGGTTACTTCAACGTCTGTCCTTCTGAAGTAGGTACAGGCGTTTCTTTTTGAAGGGTTTAGCAATGGTAATAATGATAAGTCAATTTAAACCAATCATGACTTTGTACCTTCGTGATGCTTGTTTGCTTTTCTCAAAAGTGTAGCTTTACACTGAATTTATTAAAACCAACATAATGACCAAAGTATTTTCAGTTATCTCCGGAGCTTTGCTGCTTTTGGCGGCCTGCACCGGACCAGCACCCAAACAAATAACGGAAGAGCACCTCACCGGCTTTGTCGATCCGTTCATCGGAACAGGTTTCCATGGACATACCTATCCCGGAGCGGCTTATCCTTTCGGACAGATTCAGCTTAGTCCCGACAACGGTACCGAAGGCTGGGACTGGTGTTCCGGCTATCATTATTCTGACAGTATCGTGGCCGGATTCAGCCACCTTCACCTGAGCGGAACCGGAATTGGCGACCTGGCCGATATTTCGTTTCTGCCTGTTGCCACCGATGTTACTTTTACCGATGGCGAAACAAACAAGGATTTTGTAGCCCGTTATGCCGGTCGTTACACACACGATCAGGAAGTGGCCAAACCTGGCTATTACGCCATGACCATGAAAAACAGCGGCATTAAAGCCGAATTTACAGTGACTGAACAGGCCGGATTGCACCGCTATTCATTTCCTGAAAACGGACAAAGCAACCTGTTGATCAACCTTGGATTTGCGATCAACTGGGACAAGCCATACCAAACTGAACTTACAGTTGTCGATGATAAAACGGTGACCGGTGTTCGTCTGTCGCATGGATGGGCCGAAGATCAGCATGTTTACTTCGTTGTTCGTTTTTCGGAACCCATTGCCGAATCGAAAATTACTACCGTGGGAGGCGAAGGCAGAACCGTTGGTTTCCTGAAATTCAATGCGAAACAACTGCTTGCCAAAGTGGGCATCTCTTCAGTTAGCGTGGCCAATGCACAAGCCAACCTCGATGCCTCTTTGCCCGGATGGGATTTCGAGGCTACATGTCAGGCAGCTTCCGGCGCATGGGAAAAGGAACTGGATAAAATCAAAATCACTTCGAACGATCCGGTTCAGAAAAAAATATTTTACACAGCGCTCTACCACACCATGGTGGCCCCGGCATTATTCTCCGATCTCAACGGTGAATTCAAAGGGGTGAAAGGCGATGTTCAGAAAGCGGAAGGATACAAGCGCTACACGGTTTTCTCGTTGTGGGATACCTATCGCGCTTTGCATCCGCTGTTCACGCTCACGCAGCCCGACCGTGTGAACGACATGGTAAAAACAATGCTCGATCATTATAAACAAACCGGTGTTTTGCCCGTTTGGGAGCTCGAAGGCAACGAAACCTGGTGCATGGTGGGTAATCATTCCATTGCAGTAATTGGCGAAGCCATCATGAAAAATATTGGCGATTTCGACCGCGAGCTGGCTTTCGAGGCCATGAAGGCAACCTCGCTGCACGACCGCGACGGTATGGGCTACTACGATAAATTGGGTTACATGCCTGCCGACAAAGAGAAACAATCGGTTGCCAAATCGGAAGAAGTGGCCATCGACGACTGGGCCGTGGCCGCTGTGGCGCAAAAGCTCGGAAAGACCGAAGATGCCGCTTATTTTGCCAAACGTGCCCTCAACTACCGCAATTATTTCGATAAAGAAACCGGCTTTATGCGTGGAAAACTAAGCAATGGTCAGTGGACGACACCATTCGATCCGGTTTTCTCGAACCACGAAGGAAGCGACTATACCGAAGGAAACGCCTGGCAGTATTTGTGGCTTGCACCGCAGGATGTCGACGGTTTGATTGAATTGCTGGGCGGAAAAGAAGCCTTTGCCAATAAATTGGAACAGTTGTTTACCGTTGCTGAAGGAGTAAAAGGCGAAAATGCTTCTCCTGATATTTCTGGCTTGATTGGCAGCTATGCGCACGGGAATGAGCCCGGTCACCACACCACTTTTCTGTTCAATTACGCCGGAAGGGCTTGGCGCACGCAGGAATTGAACCGCCAGATTCAGACTGAGATGTACACCGACAAACCTGATGGCCTTTGCGGAAACGAAGATTGCGGCCAGATGTCGGCCTGGTATGTGTTCTCGGCAATGGGGCTCTATCCCGTCAATCCTCCTGAATTGAAATACCAGTTTGGTTCCCCGATTGTGCAGGAAGCATCGATTGAAGTTGCCCCGGGCAAATTCTTCACCATGAAAGCGCCACAGGCATCGAATGAAAATAAATACATTCAGGAAGTGAAACTGAACGGACAGGCGCTCGACCGCAGCTACATCACGCACCAGGAAATAATCGATGGCGGAACCCTCGAATTCACCATGGGGCCACAACCGAATAAAGAGTTGTTCAAATAGTTGCAGTTTGCAGAAGAAGTCATCCCGAACGTTCGACTGAGCTTTCGTCGAAGTCTCGTTTCGGGATCTATTGATATATCCGGAGATGCTGAAATAAATTCAGCATGACGAGCCCGAGGTTTAAAAAACATGGGCAACAATTTCCAGGCTCATAGCCACATTAAAGGTCATCCGTTTGAGTCGGGTGACCTTTTTTGTTAAGAAGGAATTTGGGAAATTGTAAGGAACCGGTTTTGAGATGAATAGCTTATCCGCAAACACCCTGATTCTGAATAAAATATTTACTGAACATATTGGATTTGATGATCGTGCTAATTTTTTCCGCACCTTCGCTAAGAGCCTTTCCGTTAAGCCTCAAAATCAAAAAGGGATTCCGTCTCTTTCGAGCTGAAATCCCTTCATCCTAAAAATCTTTATCTTTCCTTATTTGGTTGGTACGTTCTTTAGTGTTTCTGCCAGGAAATCCCAGAATTTGGCTACCGATTCGATGTTTACTTTCTCGTCGGGCGAGTGGGGGAAGCGGATGGTTGGGCCGAAAGAAATCATGTCCCAGTTGGGGTATGTTCCGCCCAAAATGCCGCATTCCAGTCCGGCGTGAATGGCTTTAATTTCCGGCGTACGGCCAAATTTATCGGCATACACTTTCAGCATGGTTTTCAGGATGGGCGATTCCATGTTGGGTTTCCATCCCGGATAGCCGCCGGTGAGCGTTACTTTGGCTCCTGCGAGCGAAAATACCGAGTCCATGCGCGAACCCAGTTCTGCGCGGGCGGTGTCGACCGAGCTGCGCATAAGGCAGGCAATGGTAATGGTTTTGGCGGTGCTGTCCGATTTCACGATGGCCAGGTTGCTCGATGTTTCCACCAGTCCGGGCATGCTGTCGCTCATGCGGATCACACCATTTGGACAAGCCACGATGGCATGGGTGAGGTTGATCTGTGTCTGTT
>JAEWME010000259.1 GCA_023393265.1 Bacteroidota bacterium
GAGCCATGTCTGGGAACAAAGCAAGATATTTTTGAGTAATAATCTTTTCTAACTGCGTATTTCCATCGCCCGAATTATCGGCAAAACTCACACTTGTTCCTGCCATATTCTTTTCGGTTGACAGAAGATACCCAGACAATTTATCGGAGACGCCCCAGCTTGAGAACGAAGCACTCACACCTTTTTCATATTCTGTTTTAGCATCCACACCTGAAATAAAGCCGCGCAATGATGCTTCGGCTTTCAGGAAGCAAACTTCTTCGTACAGGAATAGACCATAAGGGCGGCTCTTATAAGGCACACCTCCATTATACAAAATGCCAAGTTCAGAAAAATCGACAGACTGATAATCTTCCGGATTCAATTCAGGATGCTTTGTGATATTTAATCCATCAGGTCTTCCTTTCCAGTCGCCATTGCTGAAAGCAGGATCGAACATAACAGTTCCTCTCGGATCAACCTTGGTTGGGTGATTTGATGAAAGCTCCACTCCACTTCTTTGATTTAACGCAGAAGACGGGAAATCAAAGCCGCCGAGGCCAGTCAGTAGTTTCTCCATCGTGCTGGTCATATTTAATGGTCCACCCCAGGTAATCTGGAACATTGTGTAGTTATAATCCTGTCCCCAGCCACCATCAGCTTTAGGTGGGATATAGGCATTGTCGCCTGAACTTTCCATTACACCTGCAGCAATAGCTTTCTGAGCTTCAGAAGTACATTTGGACGCATCAACCTCAGATAAATGCATAGCTAAACGTAAATGCAAGGAATTACCAAATTTACGCCACTTTTCCTTGACATTTCCAAAGATCACATCATAATTCCTGTTTCGGAAGATTGGGTTCTCACTTTCAGATGAGAGTAGTGTATTCGCTTCATCCAATTCGGTAAAAAACTCATTATATGCATCCTGAGCCGACCGATAAGGAGGATTAGCAACCACTTCACCTTTATATCCGGGAATTGGAATTGGACCAAACCAATCAACACCGACAGAGGCAACATGTACACGCCATATTTTTGCAACGGCTTTTGCATAAGCAAACGCATCACCCTGTTCTTCCAAAGAACGAAGAACAAGATTTAAATTAGCGATACTATTCTGTACCCGGCGAAACATACGGCTATTCCAATCATCGTTCATGAGGTAATAACGTGTATCAAAACTACCTCCGTCGAGAATTTGAGCATAAAAGTCAACCATCAACGATTTGACTCGTTGTTCATCATCACCTTCCATTGCAGGAACACTGGTTCTGAAAATTGATCCAAGTGCTGATTCTGAAAAGTTATAATTTACATCAGACGAAGGCTGATTAGGATTCTTATTATCGTAAAGATCATCACAAGAGACAAACACCCCTGTAAATAAGAAAAGCGCAATTAATATTTTCGTTGTTTTCATATTCATAATTTTTACAAGTTGTTTGATTAAAACACAACATTTATATTGAATCCTATACTGCGCAACGTTGGCATAGAGCAATATTCAACTCCCATAACTCCATTCGCATTACTAAATCCTGCTTCCGGATCAAATCCTTCAGTTGTGCTATAGATCATAAACAAGTTTCGTGCAACCAAACTTGCTTTAATTGAGGTAAACGGAGTATCCTTTAATACCCTTTTCGGAAGCGAGTATCCAAAACTCAATTCGCGGAAACGAGCATTGGTAGCATCATAAATAAAAGCTTCGTTAATGCCATTGATTCCCGTCCAGTATTGTTCTGCTGTAATTGCTTTAGTATTTGGTGCTCCGTCTTGCGTTACTCCTTGTACGACCAGGCCGCCATCTCTATTCGGAGTTGTTAAATCCAAAGTTCCGTATCCGGTTCCCATCTGGATAGAACCCATGTATACTTTGGCCCCATAAGTTAAGTCGATCAAGAAACTAACAAAGAAATCTTTGTAGTTAAAAGTATTTGACCAGCTCAACATACCTTTAGGCATTGTATTACCAAGGTTTTTCATGTTAGCAGCCTGAACAGGAACTCCGCTGGCGCCAATTACGATATTGCCTGCATCATCACGTTCGTAAGCTGTACCGAGGATGTCACCATAAGAACCACCTTCTTCAGCTACAATTTGAAAAGGTAACCCTGTAGCGTCGCTCAATATTTGCTTTTTGGTAGACTCTGTCAAGCTTATAATCTTATTCTTATTTGTCGACCAATTTACCAGCGTTGACCATTCCAAATCCTGCGTTTTAAGAGGGACTGCATTGAAAGCAATTTCCCATCCCTGGTTTTGGATATTACCAGCATTTACCAAATCATATTGATATCCGGTTGCCGGAGGAATGGCGATTTTCAAAATCTGATCGAAAGCATTTTTCTTGTAGTAAGAAATATCTAATCCAACTCTGTTGTTCCATCCTTTAACTTCCAGACCGGCTTCAATAGACCGGATAGATTCATTTTTCAAATCCGGATTAGCACGCCAGTTCTGGCGGGTAACATTCATTGTACCTTCTTTGATATTATAATCAAGATTGAAGGTATTTTGCAGCATATACGGATCGGTATCATTACCTACCTTTGCCCACGATGCACGAACTTTACCGAAAGACAACGGACCTAATTCGATGCCTGCATTTCTGAGGGTTTCAGAAAATACCCAACTGCCACTCAATGATGGATATGAATAGCTATTCTTGTTTGTTGGAAGTGTAGAAGACCAGTCACCACGTAATGTAGCGTCAAGATAATAAGCATTATCATAAGAAAGAGAGAGTGTTCCATAAAGCGATTTAATTTGCTTTTCACCTGTCGAATACTCTGACTTATGCTCACGACCAGCCGAAATCGAATAAAAATCAGGGATTTCCAGAGCACCAGACCTGTTTACATCAAAAGAGGTTTTCCTTGTCATAACATTACCTCCGGCAGTTGCAACCAATCCGAATTTATCCCAAGTTTTTTTACCTGTTAAAAGGAAATCTGAGTTAATCTCTTTAAACCTTTCAGTATAAGTGGTAAACGAACCTTCACTTTCCCAATAAGGATTTCCGGTGGCACGAATCATGTCGTAATAGAAAGTATAGTTATCCATACCCGATCTCAGTTTCAGGCTTAGCCAATCAGTGAAGGTAAAGTCCAAAGCAACCATTCCGATATAGCGATCACGTTTATCATTATTCCTGTTTTTTTCAGTCATCCAGTAAACGTTATCAGGAGATGCATTGTGATCTGTAACGTAAGCAGCCGGTTTTCCGTCAGCACGCTTCCAATCAGTTGCGCGATATGCGTCGTAATCGGAGAAACTCACACTGCGAGGCCGGTATAAGTTATCCATGAAAATGTTATTCGGATCTCGGGCCAGAGAAATACGGTTCTTTGTATTCTGATTGATGTAGTTAATTTTCGACTCAACAGAAAGCCATTCGGCCATTTTCGCATTACCGCTAAATACGATAGAAGTACGATCCAGTCCGCTATTTGGAACAACAGCAGTGTTATCCAAGCGAGTAACCGCAGCACGATAAGCCAGGCCATCAACAGACTTTGTCAATTCAAAACTGTTTGTCCAGCTCGTACCAGTCTGCAAAAAGTCTTTGTACAAATCATTGTCTCTTGCTGAATAAGGAAATTCGCCCAAAGCCATTTGTACCATTTTCCCGTCCATTTTCGGTCCCCAACTACCTACAACATTTGCATCGAAAACGCCACCGCCGCCTTGTCCATATTCGTTCTGGAACTTAGGAACTTCCATTGGTGACTCAAAAGTGAAATTAGAGTTGTAAGCAACGCCAATTCCCTTCGATTTTGACCCACTCTTAGTTGTAATAAGAATTACACCATTCCCTGCACGACTTCCATAAAGGGCTGCCGCTGCACCACCTTTCAAAACAGAAACACTTTCGATATCGTCCGGAGAAATATCGCCCAAACCAGAACCTTTGTCAATCGAGCTGTTTCCCCAGTAATCAGCAGGAGAACTGGCAAAATTGTCGATTGGAATACCATCTACAACAATCAAAGGTTGATTATTGCCCCCAATTGAGTTATTACCACGAATCATGATACGTGTAGAACCACCGACTCCAGTACCATTTTGCTTAATCTGGACACCAGCAACTTTACCAGCAAGAGCATTGGCCACGTTTGCATCACGGGTTTCAGTTAAAGCGTCGCCTTTAACATCCTGCACGGAATATCCCAGAGCTTTTTTCTCTTTGCGTATACCAAGAGCTGTAACAACTACTTCATCCAGACCAATGTCTTCAGAGGTCATTGACACAGAAAGAGAAGACTGATTATTAATACTAAACTCTACAGTCTTCATGCCGATGAATGAAAAAGCCAGCGTGCTCTTCCCTGAAGCCACTTTCAGGGCAAACTTACCATTGGCATCGGTAAGAGTTCCATTACTTGTCCCTTTTTCAGAAACAGTAACCCCCGGTAAAGCCATTCCGTCAGACTGTGACGTAACGGTTCCCGATACCGAAAACTGTGCCATCGCGCTCCCTAAGAAGGCAATACACATTACGGCCATTAATAAAACCTTTCGCATAAGTTTTAATTTAAGTTAAACAATAAGTAATAATCACACAATTTCTATTTAAGGATTAGGTCTTCAAAATTCAATTCTGAAAAAACCTTCTGGAAAACCATTTCTGATGTTCCCAAAAGTGCAGACTGCTCACCAAGGTCGGATACGACAATGGATGTATTTGCCGACATTTTTTCGAGGCAAAAACGGTTTAACGACTGCTGAATCGGCGACAAAACATATTGCTTTGCCTTCGACAGCGGTCCGCTTAACACAATCACTTCAGGATTTAATAACTGAATGATATAAGAAAGTCCCCGTCCCATCGCCTTACCCACCTCATTCAGTATTGAGATACAC
>JAEWME010000293.1 GCA_023393265.1 Bacteroidota bacterium
ACCTTTAGCACCAGGAATTGATCCTTTAACTACCAATAAATTCGACTCTGGAATTACTTTCAAAACTTTCAGGTTTTGAACTGTTACATTGTCGTTGCCATCGAGACCTGCCATGCGAATACCTTTAAATACACGCGATGGGAAAGAAGACGCGCCTAACGAACCCGGAGCCCTCAAGCGGTTGTGCTGACCGTGTGTTTGGCCACCAACACCCTGAAAACCGTGACGTTTCACAACGCCCTGAAATCCCTTTCCTTTGGTAACACCCTGAACATCAACCCAACCTTCTTCGTCGATTGAATCTACGGTGATTTTGTCACCTAGTTTGAACTCACCTTTAAGTTCTTTAAACTCAAGGATTTTCCTTTTTGGTTCTGTTGCAGCTTTTTTAACATGACCCAGTTCAGCTTTGTTAGCATGCTTTTCTTTTTTGTCGTCAAAGCCTAGCTGAATGGAATCATATCCATCAGTTGCCACCGATTTCACCTGTGTAACTACACAAGGACCGGCTTCAATCACAGTGCATGGGATGTTTTTCCCCTCAACACTGAATACGGAAGTCATTCCGATTTTTTTTCCGATTAATCCTGCCATTTTTTTGTTTTTTACAGGTTATCAAACTTTAATTTCTACTTCGACACCACTCGGCAATTCGAGTTTCATTAAGGCATCAATTGTTTTTGCTGTTGAACTGTAAATGTCAATCAGGCGCTTGTAAGACGACAGCTCGAATTGTTCCCTTGATTTTTTGTTTACAAAGGTTGAGCGCAAAACAGTGAAAATACGTTTGTGAGTAGGAAGCGGAATAGGACCACTTACCACAGCACCGGTAGTTTTAACTGTTTTTACGATCTTTTCAGCCGACTTGTCAACCAAGTTGTGATCATACGATTTCAGCTTAATTCTGATCTTTTGACTCATGTTGAGAAATAATAATACAGTTTATAATTATAATAAGTCTGTTCTTCCTTTCAGATCTTCGAGAACTTTAATTGCCAACTGCTTTGGCAACTCAACATACTTCGAGAATTCCATCGAAGAAGTTGCACGTCCTGAAGACAAAGTACGCAATACAGTAACGTAACCGAAAAGTTCAGAAAGCGGAACCTGTGCTTTGATTACACGGGCACCCGATTTTTCTTCCATTCCTTCTACGTGACCACGACGACGGTTCAAGTCACCAATGATGTCGCCCATGTATTCTTCCGGAGTTACAATCTCGCATTTCATGATTGGCTCCAAAAGCTTCGGACCTGCCTTACCTGCAGCATTTTTGAATGCCTGTCGGGCACAAATTTCGAACGATAACTGGTCAGAGTCAACCGGGTGGAAGCTACCATCAAGCAGCGTAACTTTCAGGCTATCTACATTAAAACCAGCAAGCGGACCATTCAACATAGCAGATTCGAAACCTTTCTGTACTGAAGGAACATATTCGCGTGGAACGTTACCTCCTTTAACTGCGTCGACAAACTGAAGACCTGTTTTGCCTTCTTCAGCCGGTTCAACGCGAACGATGATATCGGCGAATTTACCACGACCACCAGTCTGTTTCTTGAATACTTCACGTAATTCAACCGACTGAGTAATGGCTTCTTTATATGCAACCTGAGGAGCTCCCTGGTTACATTCAACCTTAAATTCACGTCTCAAACGGTCGATGATGATTTCAAGGTGAAGCTCACCCATACCACGAATTACAGTCTGTCCTGAATCCGGGTCAGTATTTACCTTGAAAGTTGGGTCTTCTTCAGCAAGCTTGGCCAAACCATTGCTGAGTTTGTCAAGGTCTTTCTGAGTTTTCGGCTCTACGGCAATACCAATTACCGGTTCCGGGAAATCCATACTTTCAAGTACAACCGGGTCATCGATGTCAGACAATGTGTCTCCGGTGCGAATATCTTTGAAACCAACTGCAGCACAAATGTCACCTGCTTCAATCACATCAATCGGGTTCTGTTTGTTAGAGTGCATCTGGTATAAACGAGAGATGCGTTCTTTTTTACCTGTGCGTGAATTGAAGATAGCATCACCAGCATTGATTTTTCCTGAATATACACGGATGAAGCACAAACGGCCTACATACGGGTCAGTGGCAATTTTGAATGCAAGAGCAGTAACCGGCTCGTTTACATCAGCGTGTCGAACAATCTGTTCGTCACCATTGTATTCAATACCAACAATGTCTCCTTTGTCAAGCGGACTTGGCAAGAAAGAACAAACCGCATCGAGCAGACGCTGAACACCTTTATTTTTGAAGGCAGATCCACACATCATCGGAACAATAGAACCGGCGATGGTAGCTTTGCGGATTACAGCAAGCATCTGGTCTGTTGTGATTGAATCCGGATCGTCGAAGAATTTTTCGAGCAATTCGTCATCGTGTTCAGCAACAGCTTCAATCAAACTTGCACGATATTCGTCAGCCTGATCCTTCATATCAGCAGGAATTTCTTCCATATAGTAAGTAGTACCAAGCGTTGCATCATCTCTCCAGCGGATAGCCTTCATCTCGATCAGGTCAACGACACCTTCGAATGATTCTTCAGCACCAATCGGGATAGTAATCGGAACCGGGTTTGCACCAAGTTTTTCTTTCACTTCGTTAACGACATTGTAGAAGTCGGCTCCCTGACGGTCCATTTTATTAACAAAACCGATACGTGGAACGCCATATTTTTCCGCCTGACGCCAAACTGTTTCCGACTGAGCTTCAACACCACCAACGGCGCAGAACAATGCCACTGTTCCGTCCAAAATACGAAGCGAACGTTCTACTTCAACAGTGAAGTCAACGTGTCCGGGGGTATCGATGATGTTAATTTTGTGCTGTTCGCCATTATAGTTCCAGAAGGTAGTAGTTGCAGCAGAAGTAATGGTGATACCACGTTCCTGCTCCTGCTCCATCCAGTCCATGGTAGCAGCGCCATCATGCACTTCACCAATTCGGTGCGTCAAACCTGTGTAATACAGGATACGCTCCGTGGTGGTCGTTTTGCCGGCATCAATGTGCGCCATGATGCCAATATTTCGAGTGTATCTTAAATCTTTTGCCATTTTATTAAACCAATATCTATCTAAATACTAAAAACCTGTCTATCTTATCATTAACTACTAGAAGCGGAAGTGTGCAAACGCGCGGTTTGCTTCAGCCATACGGTGGGTGTCTTCTTTCTTTTTGTATGCACCACCTTCTTCATTGTATGCAGCTACGATTTCTGCGGCAAGCTTTTCAGCCATTGAGCGGCCTGAACGTTTGCGCGAAAAAAGAATCATGTTTTTAACTGAAATTGCTGTTTTTCTTTCAGCACGAATTTCCATTGGAACCTGGAAAGTAGCACCACCAACACGGCGGCTTTTTACTTCAACGTGAGGAGTAATTTTTTCGAGTGCCTTCTTGAATACATCCAATGGACTAAGTTCTGAGTCTTTCATTTTGTTGCCAACGATGTCCATGGCGTCATAGAAGATCTGGTATGCGATTGATTTTTTCCCGTCGTACATCAAATCGTTCACGAAACGGGTAACCAATACATCATTAAATTTAGGATCGGGCAGTAATATCCTTTTCCTTGGTTTTGCTTTTCTCATTATGTAATGCTTTTGTGTTAATTTAAATTAGCTGTCGTTTTAATGCTGGCTTCAATCGGCTTCTCAAGCCTCTTTACTCAACTCAAACCACAAAGCTAGAACGTCAAATTAAAATTGGGTTTGCGAAATTATTTCTTCGCTTTTGGCCTTTTGGCACCGTATTTCGAACGTCTCTGAGTACGGCCTTCTACTCCGGCTGTATCCAAAGCACCACGAATTAAATGGTAACGAACACCTGGAAGGTCTTTTACCCTACCACCGCGTACCAATACAATAGAGTGTTCCTGAAGATTGTGTCCTTCTCCGGGAATGTAAGCGTTCACTTCCTTGCCATTTGTCAAACGGACACGAGCTACCTTACGCATAGCCGAGTTTGGTTTCTTTGGAGTGGTTGTGTATACACGAACACAAACACCACGTCTCTGTGGGCAAGAATCCAATGCAGGAGATTTACTTTTCTCTGCAACACTTTGTCTACCTTTTCTAACTAACTGTTGAATCGTTGGCATATTAAATTCACTTTATAAAAAAATTTCCAGAAAATTGGTCTGCAAAGGTATCGCAAATTTCCAGAATTACAACACCTTACAATCCGAGTCTATGGATTTTTCCATAAAAACGGCTCGCAAAAGTACTAAATACCAATTGAAAACCCAATAAAACCGAAAAAAAATTCGATCTTTTTTCAACTACGTTTCACATTAGAAATAAATTACGGCGATGTCAATGCTATTCCTCTTCGGCCACGCGGTGTTTCAGGAGCGATTTAACAGGGTTGATCAGGCGCTGAATGAGGCGTAAATCCTCTGTAATAATTTCAGCAGAGCCTTTCATCTCCTGGCTGAAATTTAACTTGATGTTATAATTGGTATGAAGGTCTTGCGGCAACTCTACCTCCACTACATAATTGGCATTATTGGGAACCAGCGATATACTTTTCACAATGCCCCTTACAATTCCGTACTCCATGTACGGAAAATTATCGAAGCGAATGTTCACACGCTGCCCAACTGCTACTTTCCCGGCACCTTTCAAGGGCAGGCTGATGCGCCCAATAATTTGTGACTGCGCTTCAGGTATAACAGAGAAAATGATTTCATCCTTTTTTACCTGCTGGTTTTTGCTCCAGAAATTGGAGAATGATACCTTCCCAACAATCGGACTAGAAATGACATAAGTTTGCTCCCAATAGGCCAATCGGCTTCTCAAAACATTGATCGACTCAATGAGCGAATTCTGCGCTTTCTTTGTCTGGTCGGCATATTCCATCTCGGTGTTCACCACATCCTGGTCCAATTTCAGATTCGAACTCTGTGTTTCGGCCAGTTTGGTGCGGGCAACATTCAGGTTATATTTTTTCTGAATCATTGCAGTTTTCGATTTTTCGAGGTCTAGGTCTGATAGTACTCCTTTCAGCAAAAGGGCCGAATCGCGCTTAAACTGATTACTGACAATCCTGAAATCGGCTTCCATATCCTGCTTCTGTGCCCATAACCGATCGTAATAAATCCGGTTCATCGAAACCTGTTGCTTTAGCGACTTGATTTTCTTCGGGTAAAGCTTTAGCCGTAGAAAAGTAAAATAGTCGTTATAAAGCCTCACAAAACTCGAATAATCGGATTGAATATCTCCTAACTGCAAATTGATGTCCGGAGACTGCACACGGGTGGTATCAAAATTCTGGATAAAAACATCCATTTCTGCAAGAATACGCTTCAATTTCATGGCATCTTCGAAATTGGCTGTGCTCTCCAAAATGGCAACGACCTGACCGTTGGTAACAATTTGTTGGTCGGTTGCCACAAGCGAATCGATCCGGGCGGTGGTACGTGCAGCCAGATATGCCGGTGGATTTTCTGAAAGCACGACAATGTCGGCATTAATAACATCAGGATAACGGAAAAAATAGCTACCAACAAGCATGAGAAAAATGACTCCGAAAACGAGCACAATGCCCGAACGGATCAGCCACCGCGGAGATTGCTGCACAATCTCGTGAAACTCGTCGCTCCGTAATTCAATGTCTGTTGCCTTTTTTTCCTGCTCCATTTCTATTTTAGTGATCAGTCTCAGTTCTCAGCCTCAGTTGCTGTCAACTATTAATTTCCCAATTCCAATTGGTTTTTCACGAGGTTGAAATATGCACCCTGCTTCTTCGTCAGTTCTTCATGCGATCCAAGCTCAACAATGCTTCCTTTTTCGAGCACCACAATCTGGTGCGCATTTTTTACGGTGCTTAGCCTGTGCGCCACAACAACAACAGTTTTTCCTGAAAAAAACTCATTCAGGTTTTCCAGGATCACCTTCTCATTGTTTGCATCCAGTGCATTCGTGGCCTCGTCGAAAAATATAAATTCAGGATTCTTATAGATTGACCGTGCTATTAAAATGCGCTGCTTTTGTCCCTGACTTAGCCCGACACCCTCCTGCCCGATCTTTGTATTGTAATTCAGGGGCAACGATTCTACAAAATCCTGAATGTTGGCCATCTGAACTGCATAAGCCAATCTTTCCTTATCGACATTCTCATCGCCAAGCGTGATGTTTTTAGCGATTGTATCCGAGAAAATAAAACCGTCCTGCATCACAGCGCCACATTTGCCTCGCCACCAATGCTGCTGAAACGAAACCAAATCGGTATCGCCAACTTTGATTGTTCCGGCAACAGGCGGATAAAATCCCAGCAAAAGTTTGATCAGGGTTGTTTTGCCACTTCCGCTTGTTCCAACAATGGCCGTCACCTTTCCCTGCGGAATACTCAGGGTAATATTATTCAAAACTTTTAGAGAATGAGGCCCTTCGTACTGAAAAACCAAATCTGAAATCCGGATATCGGCCGACCGCGGAAGTTCGGTCAGTTTTCCTGCCTGATCAACCTCTTCGTCTTTCTGCGTATGTATTTCGGCCAGGCGCTCCAGGCTGATCCGAGCGTCCTGGGAAACTTGCATAAACTCGATCATCTGGTCGAGCGGACTATTCATTTGTCCTATTATATATTGTACGGCGAGCATCATACCAAGCGTCATATTTCCGTGAACAACGGCGGTGGCTGCCAGCACAGTAATAATAATATTTTTTGTCTCGTTGATAAAAACAGACCCTGCCTGCTGATATTGCTGCAGCGAAAGGTTGCTAACATTTACCTTGAACAAACGAGCCTGTATCCGCTCCCACTCCCACCGTTTCTGCCGTTCGTAGTTATTCAGTTTTATTTCCTGCATCCCGTTAATCAACTGAATGAGCTTGCTTTGATTGTCGGACAACTGCGAGAATCGCTTGTAATCGAGTTCCCTCCTCTTCCGGAGAAATAGAAAAACCCAGCCAATGTATAGCGCAGAACCAAGCAGAAAAACCAGGAATATTTTTAAACTGTATATGGCCAGAACAATGCTGAAGATGACAATGTTAAAAACGGAAAAAATCACATTCAGCGACTGAGATGTGAGAAAACGCTCGATCCGGGTGTGGTCGCCGATTCGCTGCAACAAGTCGCCAATCATTTTAGTGTCGAAAAAACCGATGGGCATTTTCATCAGCTTAATCAGAAAATCAGAAATGATGCTGATGTTTACGCGGGTGCTGATGTGCAGCAAAATCCATGAGCGGATAAAATCAACCGACATCCGGCTCAGGAAAAGCATCATTTGCGCCGCCAGAATGAGATAAATAAAATTGATGTCCTGCGTATTGATACCGACATCGACAATGCTTTGCGTGAGGAACGGGAAGATGAGCTGAATGATACTTCCTACGATGAAGCCAAGCACCAGTTGAAAAACGAGCTTTCGGTGAGGTTTCAGGTATTTCAGGAGAAACCTGAAATTACCCTGCGATTGTTCTTCGCCTTCCAACTCGAAAAACCGGGGCGTAGGATCAAACAAAAGACAAATTCCCTTTTGCTCGCCCTGGTTTACCGTGGCCAGCCAATGCTTTTTAAATTCGCCATCACTATACTCAACCAGTCCGAACGCAGGATCGGCCACATAGACTTTCCCTTTCGCCAGTTTATAAACAACAACAAAATGATCCTGATCCCAATGTACAACACATGGCTTTGGTGCCTGCGACAACTGCTCGAAAGTAATTCTTGCCCCGATGGTTCGAAACCCGATTGCCTCAGCGGCATCGCTTAGCCCGAGCAGCGAAACACCTTCGCGGGTGATGTGCGCAAAATCACGAAGTTTCTGGAGGGAATAGGTCTTACCATAAAAAGCAGCAATCATGCGAAGGCACGACGGTCCGCAATCCATGGCATCATACTGCTTGAAAAAGGGGAATTTGGGCATACAACTTTACATTGTTGCTCAAAAATAGCAGAAATCTGTAAATCTCGTCCATTTCTTCTGGTATTTATGGAAAGATCAGGATTTAAAAAACCGAACTCCAACCTAATAAAATATATCAGATCGAAGATCGATTCATCATTTCAGGAAAAATTTTGCATTGAAATACATAATACTCATAAAAATCAAAATAATCTATATTGACATGAAGAACAATAATTTACAGACCGAATTTAGCGGACTGATCACTAAACGTTGGAAAACCAATAAGAAAGCGGATTAAAAAAATATTAAAAAACATATACTAATCATATAATTCTGTTATTCTGAAAGTTAACCACAAAAGTTAATAAACCTTAAAATATACAATCCACTGATTCTCTTTGCATTTGTTTAAACAGCGTTCTCCCTGTTTCCTTAACAAAACCGGTCAGTTCCAATGCATCTTGATTGTTAATTAATTATTACTAAATTTGATCCTCTCTGTTACCAGTCGTGCCACAACACTGATAATGAACCGAGTAAAAAACCAATAACTATCTAAATATGAAATGTGCTGCCAAAAGTCACAATTGCCTGGAAGCAGCACAAAAAACATTAATTCTTATCACATGAAAGTCTATAAAACTGAAGAAATTCGCAACATTGCTTTAATTGGTAATGCTGGCAGTGGGAAAACCACCCTCGCGGAGGCTATGCTTTTCGAGGGTGGAGTAATCAACCGCAGAGGGGACGTCGGAAGTAAAAACACCGTGTCCGACTACCATCTGATTGAGCAGGAGTACGGCAACTCCGTCATTTCTTCGCTCTTGTACACTGAAGCTAATGGTAAAAAAATCAACATTCTCGATACGCCCGGAATGGATGATTTCTGTGGAGGCGTAGTTTCATCGCTGCAGGTATGCGAGCTCGGACTGATGGTTGTTGACGCATCAGGAGGTGTTGGTGCCGGAACTGAATCGGCGAACCGACATGCCGAGAGGGCAAAAATCCCAATGGTTTTCGTGGTAAACCACCTCGACAACGAAAATGCCAACTTCGATCAGGAGATCGAAATTCTAAAAGGAAAATTCGGGAACAAGGTAACCGTGGTTCAGTACCCGGTTGAAGCAGGCCTTGGCTTCAATGCGATCATCGACGTGTTGAAGATGAAAATGTATAAATATAAACCCGAAGGCGGAAAACCTGAAATTTCAGACATTCCGGATTCGGAAAAAGAACGTGCCGAAGAATTGCACAACGAACTGGTTGAAATGGCTGCTGAAAATGAGGAATCGCTCATGGAATTATATTTCGAGCAGGGTTCCTTGTCGGAAGACGACATGCGCAAAGGAATGAGAATCGGGATGGTTCAGCGCGATTTCTTCCCTGTATTCTGTACTTCAGCAAAGAAGAATATGGGTGTTGGCCGCTTGCTTGAATTCATTTGCAACATAGCCCCGGCACCCAACCAAGTGCCGATGCGTCCAATCATCCAGGGAAAAGAAGTAACCATGACCGAAGCAGGACCTGCATCACTTTTCGTGTTTAAAACTGCCATGGAGCAACACGTGGGCGAAGTCACCTTCTTCAAAGTCATGTCTGGAAAACTTACCGAAGGGAAAGACCTTTACAATTCGTTCAATAACGGAAAAGAAAGAATCTCGCAGATCTTTGTCACTGCCGGGAAAAACAGGACTTCCGTTCCTGAAATGGTTGCCGGCGACATTGGCTGCACTGTAAAACTGAAAGACACCAAATTCAATCATACGCTTTGCGACAAAGAACTCGACCTTAAATTTGCGCCGATCACCTTCCCCGATCCAAAATTCAGGGTTGCTGTAAAAGCAGTTACCGAATCGGACGACGAAAAAGTTGGCGAAATTCTGCACAAAGTGAAAGATGAAGATCCAACATACCTTATTAATTATTCGAAAGAACTGAAACAGTTGATTGTTGAGGGACAGGGCGAGTACCACATCAATACATTGAAATGGTATTTCGACCATGTTCACAAAATCGACATCGAGTATAAAGCTCCAAAAATCCCATACCGCGAAACCATCACTAAGTTTGCTCAGGCCGACTATCGGCACAAAAAACAATCGGGCGGTGCCGGACAGTTTGGAGAAGTTCACATGATTATTGAACCCTACGAAGAAGGCAGCGAGGCTAAAAACATGTTTATTTACGGTGGAAAAGAAATGAAAATTTCGGTTCGCGATACGCAGGAATATCCGCTGCAATGGGGTGGCAAACTCATCTACCACAACTGCATCGTGGGCGGATCGATTGATGCCCG
This sequence comes from Bacteroidota bacterium, assembly GCA_023393265.1. GTDB lineage: Bacteria > Bacteroidota > Bacteroidia > Bacteroidales > Prolixibacteraceae > Aquipluma. Next base: position 10,156 of record JAEWME010000293.1, read on the forward strand.
CTTTATGCCTGCAATCCTGAAGGGAATCATGGAAAAGATGGAAGAAGGACCACTTACCGGTTCGTATGCCCGCGACATCCGTGTTTATGTTTATGACGGCAAAATGCACCCGGTTGACTCAAACGAAATCTCTTTCCGCCTTGCGGGGCGAAATGCCTTCAGCACCGCATTCCGTAATGCTGGACCCAAAATTCTGGAACCAATTTACGACCTCGACGTTTGGGTTCAATCCGAACGAATGGGAGATGTAATGAGCGACCTACAGGGCCGCCGTGCATTGATCATGGGAATGGGAAGCGAAAAAGGCTACGAAAAAATCACAGCCAAAGTGCCGCTGAAAGAAATGGGGAAATACTCCACATCGCTCAGCTCGCTCACCGGAGGACGTGGTGTTTTCAGCATGAAGTTTGCAGGTTACGAAAAGGTGCCGCAGGAAGTTCAGGACGAACTTTTGGCTGCCTATGCCGCAGAAGAAAAAGAAGAATAAAAAAACCAATTCTATCTTATATTTTTTTAGTCTTAAACCAGAAAGCCCGGGAATGCCAACCCGGGTTTTTCTTTGCGCTAATATTTATTCCCGGACAAATAACTGAAACATCTCGTTCTCCCAAACAACCTGATAACCATTTCTGTCAATAAATTCGTTCAGGATTCTACCATGTTCGGGCCATTTGGAAAGTCCTTCAGGATAATTTAAATACTCCGGATCGAAGTTTCCGGCCCATTCGTTTAGCATTGTGTTTTGCTTTTGCCTGATGATGGCCGGAAATTCTTTTCGTTTCGCCAAAGCCTCTTCCAGTTTCTGCTTAAATTTCTCCGGATTGTAATAAAGTTTCGGCCATGATGTTGAGAGGAATGGCCTTTTACCACTAAGATAATTTACCATCGGAATTTCGATAAACCCGAGTAAATACTGTTGGTTGCCCATTTTAGGAAATCCTTCCTGAATTAATTCGTCTACAACTTTTGCCCGTTTGGGTGAAGTATAAATAAATTTCAAGTCAGGATGATGGATTGCTTGTACTTTATGCCACCTCGAACCTGAATCAAAATAAGTTGTTTGCCATGCGTGTACCACAGATGTAGAAAAAACAGCCGCACCAAGCAAAGTGAGCACTGCAATCATCTGGGTTCCGGTTAATACAGAAAACTTAACAAACGTGCTTTCGTCCTTGCTCATCAGCAGCATTGGACCTAATATCCACATACCCCAGAGCGATTTTTCGAGTCCGGTATCGGAGCCCAGCGGAGCAAGAACAACCAGCAAAAGTCCAAGTAACGCGGCCAACCGTATTTCATCCGAATATCTCCTGCTAACCAATAAAAAAGTCCCATTAACAATCATCAAACCAAGAAAAATATACCTGATCTTGCTCCAAAAAACATCACCCATGAAACCCGTGAGCACACCAACCGAAATTATAACAACAATGGCACTGGTTGCTAGCGGAACTTTCCGCTCTCCATAGAGACGAAAAAAAGCAACAGCGCCGACAACAAAAATTACCACCATAACAAAGGCGTTTAAATAACCTTTAAGGTATGATAACAGCATAGGTTTCACTCCATGAGACGACTGAGCATCGGCTCCCATAGATGAAACAAATTTCAGGTTGTCGAAAAACAATTCCCAATGACCGGCAAGTTTTATACAGATTAACACCAAACCTGCTCCAACTGCCAGACCAGCCAGCCATAGCATTGCATTTTTAATTGTCCGGGAGAAACTCCATCTTTTCAAGTATGACCCAAAAAGAGGAACTAGCAGAAAAGCTAAAACCGTAAGATTTGACAGCTTAAAGAAAATGCTGATTCCAAATACTATTCCTGATGTAAAAAGCAGCCAGCCACGCGATGCTTTTAGTCCGCGAAATAAGTAAAGCAATCCGAGCGAATAACCAAAAACCGTAAAAATGTCGTAATTCAAACATTCAGGGCCACCCAGCAGCGCGAATATCAGGGTTATTC
>JAEWME010000306.1 GCA_023393265.1 Bacteroidota bacterium
GCACAGAGGTGCGCATGTTGTACAACGAAGGACTGAAAAGTGTTTACATGTTTGTGCCGGGCATCATGGCGATGATTCTGATGCTGATTTCGGCGATGATGACCTCTATTTCGATCAGTCGTGAAAAAGAACTGGGCACGATGGAAGTGCTGTTAGCTTCGCCGCTTCGCCCAATTCAGATTGTGCTTGGCAAAGTGACACCCTATCTGCTGTTGTCGTTTGTCAACGCAGTCACCATTATTGTAATCGGTGTCTTCGTTTTTGGCGTGCCGATCAAAGGCAGCATCGTTTTCCTGATGGCCGAAAGCTTCCTGTTTATCCTGATGGCGCTCAGTCTCGGCATCCTAATTTCGACCGTTGCACCCAACCAAATGGTGGCCATGTTTATTTCGGTGTTGGCGCTCATGTTGCCAACCATCATGCTTTCAGGATTTATGTTCCCGATAGAAAATATGCCGCTCCCGTTACGAATCATCAGTCATGCGATGCCTCCACGCTGGTTCATTATTATCATTAAAAACATCATGCTGAAAGGCACCGGAATCCTTTTCGTCTGGAAAGAAACCCTGATTTTAATTGCGATGGCTTGCGTCTTTATCGGGTTGAGCGTGAAGAATTTTAAGATAAGACTCGAGTAAAAAGTTCGGAGTGAGCTAGAGTTCGGAGTGCCTAAAGTTATTTCGGTCTCCAACTCTCGGCACTTTAGGCACTTAAATCTTTAGGCACTTTTATTTAAAAAAAACTCAAATCACGAAACCATGGAAAATAAAGAATTTGCCAGACAGTTGGAAAAGCGGACCAAAGCTTTTGCAGTGGATATCATTATACTGTCGTCGTCTTTACCCAATACTCCGGAAGGAAGAGTTGTTCGGAATCAGGTGACAAAATCAGGAACAAGTATTGGTGCAAATTACCGAGAAGCAAATCGTTCAAGAAGTAAAGCAGACTTTAAAAACAAAGTAAGTATTGCAGAAAGTGAAGCCAGCGAAACCGGATATTGGCTTGAAATTATTGAAGAGTTGAAATGGATTGACGACCAACAAATAAGAACCGTCGAAAGTGAAGCAAACGAGTTGCTTGCAATTTTTACATCGATAGGGAAGAATATGAAATAGGAAGTTCGAAGTGAGCTAAAGTTGAAGTGCCTAAAGTTAAGTCGGCACATCGGCATTCGGCTCACCAAAAAAATAAAAAAGTTCGGAGTGAGCTAGAGTTCGGAGTGCCTAAAGTTATTTCGGTCTCCAACTCTAGGCACTTTAGGCATTTAAAACTTTAGGCACTTTTTATGAAAACACTTTTTTACGTCATACAGAAAGAATTTATCCAGGTCAGGCGGAACAAGACAATGCTGAGGATGATCATCATGATTCCGCTGTTGCAAATGCTGGTGTTGGTTTTTGCGGCGACCTACGATCTGAAGAATGTGAATATCTTTCTGGTCGATAAAGACTTGTCGGCTACATCGCGCGAACTGGCTGCAAAGCTGGACGCATCGCCGTTTTTCACCATCAACAACACCTCGTTCAATCCCGACGACGGAGAAAAAGAACTGCTTAAAAATCGCGACCACATGGTGCTCGTCATTCCGCAGAATTTCGAACGCGACCTGATGCGCGACGACAAAGCCAGCGTTCAACTGCTCATCAATGCCATCGACGGACAGGCGGCTCAACTCGCTTATTCGTATTCAGCATCGGTCATTCGCGACTTCAATAAAAACATCATTGCCGACTGGAAAGGCTTGCCTGAATTCAATCCGCCTTACCAGGTTAATGTCACCTCTCGATTTTGGTATAACTCGGAACTCGAATACAAATGGTACATGGCGCCGGGCGTGCTGTCTATTTTGGTGACACTCATCGGACTTTTCCTTTCAGGAATGAGCCTGGTGAAGGAAAAAGAGATTGGAACCATTGAACAGCTCAACGTCACACCCATCAAAAAAATCCAGTTTCTGGCCGGAAAACTGATCCCGTTTGTTGTCATTGCGCTGTTCGATCTTTCTTTTGGTTTGGTGATTGCCCGCGTGGTTTTCAACCTGCCTATTGTCGGAAGTTTGGGACTGATTTTTGGATTCGGTGTGCTCTATTTGCTCAGTATTCTGGGGCTCGGTTTGCTGGTTTCGACGCTGGCCGAAACGCAGCAGCAGGTGATGTTTGTGACCTATTTTTTCATGATGATTTTCATCCTGATGGGTGGTATTTTCACGCCGGTTGACAGTATGCCGCACTGGGCCCAACTGGTCGATGAGGCAAATCCGGTCTATCATTTTATGCGGATCATGCGCATGGTGGTGCTTAAAGGATCTGGGTTAAGCGATTTGATTCACGAGTTTGTCGCGCTGTGCATTCTCGGCGCAACGTTTTTGAGCCTTGCACTTTGGCGATACCGGAAAACGGCTTGATTTCTATCTTTCCGTCAGCTAAAGCAGATTGCTTGTCCCAATTTTTCTCCTGTTTTACCCCGGCCCTAAAGGGTGACAGGAGAAAAATCTGGCTGTTCCCTTTAGGGTTTAGGGTAAAAACAGCCAGATTTTTCGAATGCGTCAAAGTTGAATTAGGCAACGGAATTGATTCAGAGTTGTCCCGAATTCAGGATGGCATACAAAATGGCCAGCCGGAAACGGTAATCCGAATAGCTTGCTCCACTCACCGCGTCGATTTTGCTGAAGTCTTGTTTTGTCAGCATTTGCTTTTCGTACGATGGGTAGGCGATGTTGGGCGTGGTTCCGCTTTCGAGCATCGACTTGCAGTATTCCGCGTTGTGCAGTTTGCCGTGTCCGTCGCGGTGAATTTCGTTGTAGGCAACCGAAATCATTTTGCCGCCTTTCATTTCAAAAGTTACTTTGTGCCGGTAGCCATAATCGTCGGCGGGCGACGCGCCTTTGTATATGCCGTCCTTCAGTCGGGAAACACCGGTCGGGAAATGGTTTTCCGCACAAATTTCCTGAAACTTTTGCCTGACGGTTGGGACATCGGAACGCTCGATGAGCCAGTGCAGCTTTTCGAGGACGGCCAGTTTGGAATTTTGCATTTGAGCCTGTACCGACAAACTGAAAATCAGTATAACAAGAAGAACCAGATAATTTTTCATGAAGGTTTTCCGTTTTTGGTGAAGTAATTGGGCGTGACCCATTGTTTTCCTATTTTTGACGCTCATATTTAAGCCAACTATGACAAAATTAAATATCTCAGGAGTTGTTATG
>JAEWME010000327.1 GCA_023393265.1 Bacteroidota bacterium
GGCCAACCCAGCCTTTAAAAAGCTTTTCGGAATTGAAAATAAAGATGCGTTGGGATTGCCTGTCGATAATTTCTTCGACGCCGAATCATTGAAAAGCGTTCGGGTGAGGATTCCTAAACAACAAGTAAATAATTTAGAATTGTTTAACGATGTTGTTACTTTAAGAACAGTTGAAGATGAGAGCACCCAGATGAAACTGGCAGTTTCGGAATTCGAGAAATATTCCAATTATACGTTGTATATCGGGATGTTTTCTCCTGCAACAGCGGCAGTCGGACGGCAGGACACTTCTCAATATGTCAATGAAGTTTATAATGTACTAAAACACGAAAATATCAGGATTTCGGAAGCCCTTGGTGAGAAAATCACCAATATTTTCAAGCAAAAACAAATGGCTATTAAGAATGGAAATACATTTTTTACTGAACGCGAGAGCCAAGTGCTGTCTTTGTCGATGGAAGGACTGCCCATCAAAAGCATTGCCGATAAGCTTTCAATTTCTGACAGAACAGTTGAAAAACACAGAACCAAGCTGATGGAAAAGTCAGGAGCTAACAATATGATTGAAGTGATTATTTTCGCACTTCGAAACAGCTTGGTGGAAATCTGAGGATTTAGTTTTGAAAATAGAAAGAGGCAATATTCAATGGGTTTGAATGTTGCCTCTTTTGTTTTAGAAAGGAAGATCGTTCCCGGAGTCATCAGCCGGTTCCGGAGGAATATCGCCTGCTGTAAATTCCGGCGGATAACCACCCGAACGGTTGGCTGTTTCGGCAGCACCTTCAATTTTCCACGCGTTGATGTTGTGGTACCATTTCCCGTTGAAATCGCGTGATTCAACAGAGAAAAATACTTCGATTTCAGAACCTTCACTGATTCCATCAATCAGCGAAATTTTATCGCCAAAAAGAGTGAAACAGATTTTCTTCGGAAATTGCTCGTTGGTTTCAACGACAAAATCCTGCTTCTTCCATTCTTTTCCTGCTTTGCTAACACCCGATTCCAGCCTGAGCTTTTGGATCAGGGTTCCTTTGACCTGCATACTCATGTTCTATATTTTTTGTTGGCAGAAATAAAAAACACTCTTGCATTTTTCATACAAGAGTGTTCTGCCTGTAAAGTCAGTATAATTATTTAACGATCTCCAGTAATTCAACTTCAAAGATAAGAGCGGCATTTGGCTTAATGTCTCTTCCTGCGCCTCTTTCGCCATAGGCAAGGTTAGCCGGAATATACAATTTCCATTTCGAGCCAACAGGCATCAGTTGTAATGCCTCGGTCCATCCCGGGATAACACGGTTTACTGCAAAGGTAGCAGGTTCTCCGCGTTCGATCGAACTATCGAAAACTTTACCATCAATTGTGGTTCCATGGTAGTGGCATTTTACTTTGTCCTCAGCTTTAGGTTTTGGTCCTGTTCCAGCTTTCAGGATTTCATATTGCAAACCGCTGGGAAGTGTTACAACACCTTCTTTACTTTTATTGGCAGCCAAAAAGTCTTCTCCTTCTTTCAATGTTTTTTCGCCTTCAGCTTTACTGATTGCAGAAAAATATCTGCTTAAAGTTGCGTTAGCTTTTTCAGCTTTAATCTGAACTGAATCACCCATTAATGATTTTTCGAAAGCTGCAATCAGGATTTCTTTGTTGAGTTGGTCGGCACCGGGTGCATTTTTCATCTGCTGTTTATTGTTTTCACCGATCAAAACACCCAAAGCATAACTAACCGAGTCTGTCTGGCTTGTAAGTTTTACTTCTCCTTTTTTGCCGGAAGTCTGGCAACCTGCAACTCCAACTGACAATACCAGTGCTGTTGCGTAAATCAATGTTCTTAACTTCATTTTTTAAACTATAAATTAAACAATTTCCAAAAATTCAACGTCAATAATGAGTGTCGCATTGGGTCCGATAAGCCCTCCAACACCCTCTTCTCCGTATCCGAGGTTTGGGGGAATAAACAGTCGCCATTTCGATCCTTCTTTCATTTTTAGAAGTGCTTCCTCCCATCCGTCTATTACAGCAGTCACCGGAAAAATAACAGGCTGCTTTCTTTCAACTGAGCTTTCAAAAACTCTTCCGTCAAGCAAGATACCGTGGTAGTGACATCTTACCTGATCAGTTTTGTTGGGTATTCTTCCGCTGCCTTCCACCAGAACTTTGTATTGTAATCCGCTTTCTGTTTCTACAACTCCTTCATTTTTAGAGTTATTGGAAAGATATAGCAAGCTTTCCTCGAAATTACGCAGTGCTTCTTCTTCATTTTGCGTCAACATAAATTCCTGAACAATGAGGTTTGCTTCTTCTTCAGAAATTTTTGGGATATTTCCTGAAAAAGTATCCCGAAGTCCTGACATAAATTGCGAAGCATCTAATTTATCAATTCCCGATTGCATAAGATTGGAAGAAATCGTTAGCCCGAGGGCATATGAAAACTTTCTTAGCTTGTCTTTATATTGATAATCAGACATTTTTGCGTTCGTAATTTCAGCCTACGAATATAGATTAATTTTTATAATCGACTATCAAGTTAAAAGGCCTTTTTACCTCTCAGGATTTCTTTTTTACCGGGTGGACCGGGAAGACGTTCCATACTGAGTCCGCTAGCGGCAAATGCACGACGAACAGTGCCTTTTGCGCAGTAAGTTGTCAAAATTCCACCTGTGGCAATTGATCCGGAAACTTTCGAAATCAGGGCATCTGTCCACATTTCGGGTTGTTTGCCGGGAGCAAACGCATCGTAGTAGACCAGATCGAATTTCCGTTGTTTATCGAATTGATATTCTGTTAGATCTGCCTGTATTTTAGTTAGCCGAAAGTTGGGCGACAGTTCGAATGTTTCGTTCCAATGACTATCGTGTATCTTCCTGAAAACTTCCGCATATTCCGGGAAAATGGATTCAGGATAATTCAGCTTTTCATATTCGCTAAACGATAGCGGAAACTTTTCGATGCTGTAATAATTAATGATTTGGGAGCTTTTTTGTGCATATCCATAAGTAAGAAATGCATTCAATCCTGTTCCGAATCCAATTTCGAGAATATTAATTTCGGAACGGGTCAACTGGAGAAAACCAGCCTGAATATAGACATGAACCGATTCCTGAACGGCTCCATGAGTAGAATGATAATGTTCATCTAATTCTGGCAAATAAATGGTTTGTGAGCCGTCCTCTGTGATTATAAACTGTTTATTCATGAAAAATGATATGGTGAACTACCATTCAAAATAACTAAATTTGTGTTCTTTATTTACAGGGAGGACGAAAATGTTAGTCAAGATTTATGCTGAAAACCCAAATCAGCGCGACGTCAGACAGGTTGTCGATGTGCTGAAGAATGGCGGGATTATCATTTATCCGACCGATACCGTTTATGGCATGGGTTGCGATATTACCAATGTTCGCGGAGTTGAACGAATTGCACGCCTGAGAAACGTTCAGGTAGAAAAGTCAAATTTTTCATTTATTACCAGCGATTTAAGTCACTTGTCGGAGTTTTCGAAGCCTGTATCCAATGCTGTTTTCAAAATACTGAAACGATATCTGCCAGGTCCATTTACATTTATCCTGAATGCCAACAGCAACGTGCCCAAGCATTTTAAAGGTAAAAAAAAGACGGTGGGAGTGAGGATTCCGGATAATAACATCATTCTCGAAATTGTACGTGAACTCGGAAACCCGATCATGTCGACATCCATTCACGACGAAGATGAGATTATCGAATATTCAACAGATCCGGAATTGATTCATGAGAAATTCGAGAACATCGTTGATTTGGTTGTTGACGGTGGCTATGGTGGAAATATTCCATCTACAATTGTCGATTGTACGGGCGATCTACCTGTTGTTATCAGGGAGGGGAAAGGCGAATTTGGAGAATAAATTATTCATTTTGCGCCAAAACAGATGTCGGATTTGGCTTACTTTTAACTTCATTGAATTTCCATGCACCATTTTGTCCAGTGTAATAAATTGCCTTGTTTGTTCCATTTCCTGCTGAAATCAGGTATTTTGTATCTGAGTCTTTCACGCTAATTTTGAGAACCGGACTTTTCTTGTATTTCTGCTGAATCCGAATTTCAGTGTCCAGAAAAACCAGTTCTGTATTCTCAATAATCAGATCAGGCTTTTTTACCTCGGTTGTTGCGGGTAAGTCAAAGATTTCTGCGTCGTTTAATTTAAGGTGATTACTAACGTTTTCTATCATCTTTTTTTCGCGAGGAGCAATCGTATCTCCATTTGTTGTTATGAGGTAATTGTTCCGGCCATTGATTAAATGAATGAGCGTTTTCTTCGAATTATATACAAATATTTGTCGTTGATTTACAAGCTGATATTTTGAATACAGCGTCGTCGAAAAAAGTAATATCAAGAGAAAAAATATTGAAAACAACCAGAACTTTCTTTTTGAAAATACAAATACGATTAAAGAAATGATAACCAGATAAATGATAACGGTTTCTGCCTGATTGAGGATAACTCCCTTTGTCAGTGCGTGGGGCATTTCACTAATGGTTTTTAGCAAATAAAGCATTGTGCTGGTAATCCAATTGATAACGAATCCTATGATATGCGATAAAACCGGGACTGGAGACAGAAGAAAGAAGATAAAGATGAGCCATATGAGTACTGTTGCGGCCGGAATAACAACAAAATTGCTGAGCCAGAAAAAGGTTGGAAATTGGTTGAAATAGAATAGCCCAAGCGGAAATGTGGCAACTTGTGCGGCAATTGAGACGGTGAACAGGCTCCAGCAGGCACGAAGAAATTTATTTTTCAATTGGAGCAGACTGGAAAGTGGCGGTTGAATCAAAACGATACCGATAACTGCGAGGTAGGAAAGCTGAAATCCAACTTCGTATATTACTTCAGGATTGATGAGCATCAGCAAAAATGCAGATGCTGCCAAACTGTTGTAAATATTTACTGGTCTTCTGATTGATTCGCCAATAACAATGAATGTAAACATCACTGTTGCACGCTGTACCGACGGCGAGAAACCTGTCAGAAACGCGTAAAGCCAGAGGAACGCTATGATGGAAAACGGAAATAATGATTTTCCTCCTTTTAATTTTTTTAAGCCTGATAAGAAAAATCCGATAATGTAGTAGATGAGACCAACGTGAAGTCCGGAAACGGCCAATACATGCATGGCGCCGGTTGATGAAAAATAGTCGATCGTTTCCGGGTCAAGTTCAGCCCGGTAGCCTAGCGCTAATGCTTCGACAACTGCCAGGTTTTGATCTTTTACCGGCGAATTCTGAAGCATTGCCATCAGTTTCCCGCGAAGTTGTTCTGGTTTGTTTTGCCATCTGGAATGTATAAATCCGGTTTTTTGATAACTGCCTTTCTCTAGATAAACGGATTGGAAAATTCCTTTTCTATTCATCATCGATTGATAGTCGAATTCGAAAGGGTTACCGAAATTTTTGATAGTCTGTGGTCTTACCAGAATTATTAGCTGGTCGCCAATGCTTGTTGTTGTGTCGAAATCTGTTTTTGAAAAGTAGGCCAGAATTTTTTCCGGTTTGGGTTTTGCTGGATTCCTGATAAGCAAAATGGTTTGAAATGTTTTTACTTTTTCTGTAGGCTTCTGAAGTATCTCGGCCAGAAAATAATCCTTTTCTGAAGAAATCTGCGATTGCTTAGCTTCCCGCTTTGAGAAGAAGATTCCCAAAATGATCAGGCAAAGAGGCAGCAGAACGTTTAGCAACCGTAAAATCGAAAAATGGCTGGTGTCCCAGAACAGCAAAAGGAAGATCATCAAGAAGGTTGCTATTACTGACACGATAATCTCCGGAAGATTAACAATATTCCCGAGTAAAATTCCGGGCATAAAGCTGACCGAAATTCGGACAAAAGGGACTTTCTGAAAGAAATTTTGCGAAGCCGGCATTTGAGTTGGATTTTTGCCGGTTACGGAATTGACTTAAAGATGGTTGTCTTTCTCTTCGGAAAATTTATGAAATGATCGATTTCAGTTACGAAATGCCCGATTTACTAAACGAATGATATGATTTTTATTTGCCAGGAACCTTGATGCGGTATTTTGGAACCACCTTTCCCTTTGATATGGCAGTAAGTTTGCCTTTCAATATCCTTTTTTTCAGTGGATTGAGGTAGTCAACAAACATAACTCCTTCGAGATGATCATATTCGTGTTGAATAACCCTTGAGGTAAACCCATGGTAAATCTCTTCATGTTCGTTAAAATCTTCGTCGACGTATTTGATTTTCACTGTTTCAGGCCGGGAGATGTCTTCCCTAATTTCAGGAAGGCTTAAGCAACCTTCGTTCATAATCCACTCATCACCAGATTTTTCAAGTATCACCGGATTGATAAATGCTTTTTTGATCCCCGGAACATCGTCTTCCTCCGCCGATGTGGTGTCGAGTACAAAAATTCGAATAGCTTGTCCAACCTGAGGGGCAGCCAACCCAACTCCATCTGAATGGTACATAGTATCGAACATGTTGTAAACGAAACCTTTCAGATCAGGAAAGTCTTTTGTAACAGGTTCAGTTTTTTTCCTGAGTACAGGATCGCCGTATACGGTAACCGGGTAAATCATCGATTGTAAATTTTTTGTTCCAAATAACTTTGCAAAATAATGGTTGCACTCACTCCGTCGATTGTTCCTTTTTCCTGCCGGTCTTTCTTTTTTAAGCCGGCGTCTATCATTGTTTGAAAAGCCATCTTCGAGGTGAAGCGCTCATCTACCTGTTCCAAAGGCATTTCAGGATATTCTTTCTGAAACCTTTTCAGGAATGGGTTGATGTATTGAACGGCTTCGGAGGGCTGATTGTTCATTTGCATGGGGTACCCAATTATAACTTTTTCAACGGTTTCGCGAGAAAAGTAATCTTTCAGATAGGTCCATATTTCGTGCGTCGCAACCGTCGTCAGCCGGGTGGCTATTATTTTCATCGGGTCGGTCACAGCCAGTCCAACTCTTTTTTTTCCATAATCTATTGCCAGAATTCTGCCCAAACCATTCATATTTTGCTGCAAAAGTAGTAATAATTGACTTAAACGGAAAGTGTGCGTGCCCAATGGAATGTTGCGGCTGGCATCAATGTCTGAAGCGACAAAATAATTTGAACTGAGATTTCAGGTAGACTCAGTTTGTTTTGGCACAAGCTTTGTTTTACACCAGTAAAATTACCGGTAAGTTCAAAAAATTATTTATTCATCTTTAATACCAAAAGCCATGAAAACGCTGAATAACTTTAGGAGATATTTCCCGGTTTTAACCCTGATGTTGGTTTTGTCGATTGCTGCAAATGCACAAGGAAAAAGCAACCGAAGCCACGAGCGAAACGAACGAAAGTGGGAAAACAGCAGAGAATATCGAAATGACAAAGCTTGGAAGCACAGCGAGCGCCGGGAATATCATCCGACATACTCAAAAAAGTGGGTTCAAAGAGCTCCTGCTTATTACGACCACCGCGAATACGGCCGGGTTTACCGCCTTTTCGACCACGATCCGGTTGTAATCAGGTATAATCGCGGAAACTATTACTACTACGGAGATCATTTCTATGTTTATCGCAGAGGAATTGGTTACTGTGTTACAGAGCCTCCGCGAAACGTTTACTTTTCTGACCTGCCTTACGGAGCAGTTCGGGTTCGCGTCAACGGTCATTTATTCTTCCGAACCGGCAATTTGTTCTTCGAAATGTCCCCGCGGGGGTATGCCCTGGTTCCGGCACCTGCCGAATTCACGTTTACCGCAAGGTTTTAAATAGCAATACGATAAGACAGAAAAGGCTGCCGATGGCAGCCTTTCTTAGTTTATGCATTTCAGATCAGATACCTTTCAGGAAATTGTTCACATTCTTTTCGATGCGGCCCGAAATATCTTCGATGTCTGATTTGACAAACTTTTCGCCGGTGATGTGCTCATACAACTCGATGTAGCGATCGGTCACCAAAGCAACAATTTCCGGGGTCATTTCAGGAACAACCTGTCCTTCTTTTCCCTGGAAACCGTTCTCAATCAGCCACTGGCGAACAAATTCCTTCGAAAGTTGCTTTTGGTTTTCACCTTTGGCCAGACGTTCTTCGTAGCCTTCCAGGTAGAAATAGCGCGACGAGTCAGGTGTGTGAATTTCGTCGATCAGGTAAATTTTGCCGCCTTTTTTCCCGAACTCGTACTTGGTGTCAACCAAAATCAAGCCCATCGAAGCAGCAATCTCGGTGCCTCTCTGGAAAATTTCGCGGGTGTATTTTTCGAGCAATTCGTAATCTTCCTTGGCAACCAGTCCCGAAGCAATAATTTCTTCTCTCGAAATATCTTCATCATGTCCTTCCGAAGCTTTGGTCGTTGGGGTGATGATGGGTTCAACAAACTTCTGGTTTTCCACCATTCCCTCCGGAAGCGGGATTCCGCAGAGCGAGCGTTTGCCGCTTTTGTATTCGCGCCATGCGTGGCCGGTCAGGTAACCGCGGATGACCATTTCGACCTTAAATGGTTCGCAGTGATGGCCCACCGAAACATTGGGATCGGGCATGGCGATTTTCCAGTTTGGAACGATGTCGGCAGTAGCATCGAGAAATTTGGCGGCAATCTGGTTGAGAACTTGTCCTTTGTACGGAATGCCTTTCGGCAAAACCACGTCAAACGCCGAGATACGGTCGCTGACAACCATCACCAGGTACTCGTCGTTGATGTTGTAAACGTCGCGTACTTTTCCGTGGTAAACACTCTTCTGTCCCGGAAAATTGAAATCTGTTTTAGTCAGTGCGTTGCTCATTTTCTTCGTTTTTATCTGTTTTAATTTTCTCTTTTCTCAACATTTCGTGCACGTGGTGCTTTTCGTAAGCCAGAACGATTTCGCGGACCAACCGGTGGCGAACGATGTCTTTCACATCAAACTGAACAAAGGAAATGTCCTTAATGTTTTTGAGAATTTTCTTCGCAAGAATCAGTCCTGAAGGGCTTTGGAAAGGAAGGTCGATCTGTGTTTCGTCGCCGGTAACCACAAATTTGGTGTTCATCCCCATGCGGGTGAGGAACATCTTCAATTGGTTGATTGTGGTATTTTGGGCTTCATCCAGAATGACAAAGGCATTGCTCAGGGTTCGCCCGCGCATAAAGGCCAGCGGTGCAATCTGGATGGTGCCGTCTTTCATAAATTCTTCGAGCTTTTTGCCCGGAATCATGTCGAGCAGCGCATCGTACAACGGTTGCAGGTACGGATCGATTTTTTCTTTCAGGTCGCCGGGAAGAAAGCCCAGTCGTTCACCAGCTTCCACAGCCGGACGGCTCAGGATGATTCGCTTGATTTCGCGGTTTTTGAGCGCCCGAACTGCCAGCGCAATGGCGGTGTATGTTTTTCCGGTTCCGGCAGGACCAATGGCAAAAATCAGGTCGGAGTTTTTGCAGGCTTCCACCAACACACGCTGATTCGGTGTCCGCGCCCGGATGGCCTTTCCGTTTATTCCGTACACCAGAACGTCTTTTTCATCTTCGGGAGTACCGGGAATTCCTTCGCTTTCCTCCAGAAAAACCTGGTTGATCACATCTTCTGGCAAAACATTGAACTGGTTGTAGTGGTCCAGAATCAAGTGGAATTTGGCTTCAAATCGAAGGATTTCCTCGTCGTCGCCTTTCACGATAACATCATTTCCACGATAGACGATAATTAGTTTGGGAAAAAACGACTTGATCAGGTTCATTTTGGCGTTGCTGACACCAAAAAACTCCAGCGGATCAATGCCTTCCAGGTGAATCAGTTTTTCGAACATAGGCTACTGCAACTTTTTTAATTGCCCTGCAAAAATAACCATTTTGGAGAATAATTTCGGACCCCGTTGTCCTTTCCTAAAAAGAATTGTAAACATTTTGCCCAAAGTTAAGAAGTCATTTACTGATCTGATTTTAAGTTTATTGTGCTTGTATTTTGCTACGCCTTTCCGACTTATTAACTTTTAGGAGAAACTTTTCATCGAATTTGTTTGGTTGTCCATCTTTTGCCTACCTTTGTCGCCGAACAGGTTCCGAAATACCGGATCAAAAGGGAAACAGGTGAGCTGAGCGATCGGCGATTCCTGTACAGTTCCCGCTGCTGTAAATCCTGCAAAAACTTCAACGAGAAGCCACTGCCTTTTGGGGGCGGGAAGGTGTTGAAGCTGGGATAAGTCAGAAGACCTGCCTGCTCGAGTGCGGATTTTGAAGCTTTCGGCGAAAAAGCAAAAACCAACATCTTTTCAATTTTCAATCCTGAAAAGCTGCAAAATCCTGAATTTTATGTTTTTGCAGTAAATGAGATCAACAAGTATTTTTTTTAAAAGTGCATTATTGGGCGCTTTGTTTTTCCTGGCTGGAAAGTCCGAAGCGCAGTTTGCAACCGGTGTCGTGGATTATTCTCCGGCGCCCGGACAATACACCAATGCTGATAACATCGGGACACCCGCGGCGGCACAATCCATTGTCGGTACCAACAAGGGACTGGTGAGCCTTGGCGCTTTTGGCGGCTCAGTGGTGGTGTATTTTGCCAACGGAATCGACGACGACCCGGGCAATCCGTATGGCGTGGATTTCACCATTTACGGCAACCCGACGCCGACCTGGTCTGAACCGGGCATTATTCAAGTAATGAAAGACGAAAACGGCAACGGTTTGCCCGACGATACCTGGTACGAAATCGCCGGAAGCGACCATTTCTGGAACAATACCAAGGCAAATTACAAAGTAACCTATCACAACAACGGACTCGACGTTGCAGGAGATATTCCCTGGACGGACAATCAAGGCCAATCAGGCATTGTTCCAAAAAACAGCTTCCACCTCCAACCTTATTATCCTTCCGAAAGTCTTTTCCCGAAAGTGGATCGTGTTCAGTATTCACGCTCAGGAACCCGCATTGCCGGGCAAATTGATTTGTCGAACAACACTTCGGTTAAATCGTATCGGCGCGCTTTTGGCTATGCCGATAACACGGTGGTGCAGTCGTTTACCCAGAAATTGCCCGACAATCCATACACTCCGGAAGTGGAGGGCAGTGGCGGCGACGCCATCGACATCGGTTGGGCGATCGACCAAAACGGGAATCACGTTCAGCTCGACAAAATCCATTTTATCCGGATTTATACCGGCATGAACGCGCTCGTTGGCTGGCTGGGAGAGGTTTCGACGGAAGTTACTGGCATTCGTGACGTGGAACCTGCAAGCGTTTCAGGAACGACTTCGATGGTAGTCATTCAGGATTTGCCGGCAAAAATGGCGGCAGGCTCATCGCTCAGCCTGAATGCGTTGTATTTCGAAAAAGGGATTCCGCAGAAAAATGAAGCATTGACCTGGACGGTTGATCAGCCGGATAAAGCAACAATTGAAAACAATCAACTGAAAGCCCTTCATTCGGGAACGATCCGACTGAAAGTCAGTTCTGTCAATCATCCTGAAATATTTGCTGAAAAAGAACTTTCCATATTCGAAGGGGCCAAATGCACGATTACTCTTGCTTCCAACACGCTAAAAGTAAACGACAAACTCGACTTGAATGGGAAAATCACCGATTTAGACGGCAATTTGCTCTCCGGAATTTCCGCTATTTGGCGCCTTGAAAACAATGGCGTTGCCGCGATTTACGAGATGGATGGGAAACCTTACATATTGGGAAAACAGGCGGGAAAATGCTGGTTATATATGGAAACAGCGCTTGCCGGCTCAAAGGGAGATTCGTTGCAGCTAACCGTTTTGCCTGAGTCGGGAGCCAAAAAGGTTTACATCTCCGTCAAAACCGACGATCAGACCATCATTCCGCGTCATTCACTTCCGGTTGAGCAGTTTGATTTTACTTCAAAAGTGGATCGGCACGAGAAAAACTATGGCTTGAATCAGGTAGGTTTTGTTTCGCTGGCGCACGCCATTTGTGCAGCTTTCAACGAAGCCGGGATCAGTGATTTTGATTTCCGCGACGATGCAACCGGCGGTTCGGCGCTTTACCTGTGGAAAGTTCCGGTTGATGACGAAGGTTCGACGGTGAATGTTTACGGTTATGGCGGTTCGCGGACTTCGGATAGCTACCGGAAAACCTGGGTCGTTTTGCTCAACCAGCAAATGATGGTGGGCGGTTTTGACCAAATCAATGTGAATAACAACGACGAAATTCTGATTTACCATTTGACTGATAATAATTTACCGTGGAGTGTGACGCAATTGCTAGCGGGAAACGACACCGTCAAAATGGGGCAGGAGGTAAATATTCAACTCAGGAAATATACCTGCTCGATGAACGAAAACCGGCAGGTAATCGTGCAAAAAACGGAAACTGTCAATGGGCAGCCGGTGCAGGTGATCGCGAACGGAAAAAGCCGCAATTTGGTAACTGACGATATGGGAAATGCTTCGTTTGTTGCCATTGAAACGGGCATTTACTCGATTAATGCGGGCATTGATAAAGCTATTTTGGTTGCAGAATCTTCGACAAAAACGATCAATCCGGCTTCGGCAAATGGAAGCGTCCATGTTTTCCCAAATCCTTTTATCGACCAGATTACCGTTTCAGGATTGGAAGGGTTTGTAAACTTTTCGGTTTCTGATCTTCAGGGAAAGTCGATTCTTTCAGGAAAAGCGGGCTCACAGCATATTGATTTGGGCGTTTTGCTTCCGGGTATTTACCTGCTAAAGCTTGAATCGGCGGGAAAGGTTAGCTATCAGAAGATCGTCAAAAAATAGGAGCGTGGTGAAAAGGGCAAAAAGCATCAGATATTCGATCCTGAGAAAGGCAATTTTGTTTGCTGCGGTAGGGTTGTGCTTTCCTGAAAATACTGTTGCACAGAAGCTTTCGGATACTATTCCCATTCGCGAAGTCCAGGTTTTGGGCAAACGAAAACTTGAGGAAGCGGGGCTGGTGGTGACCCGCATCGACACGCTGGCTTTGCAGATGATGAAAACCCAGACCATCTCCGAATTGCTTACGTCGTATTCGCCGGTTTTCCTCAAATCGTATGGGCGAGGCTCTGTGGCAACCGCCTCTTTTCGTGGAACAGCACCTTCGCACACGCAGGTTTACTGGAACGGCATCCGGATTAATTCGCCGATGCAGGGGAACGTCGATTTCTCGTTGGTGCCGGTTTATTTTATCGACGATGTGAGCCTGCAAAACGGCGGCGCTTCGCTGCAATCGGGCTCCGGTGCGCTGGGCGGTACGATTTTGCTGAACAACAAACCCGACTGGAACGACCGCTTCAGCATCCGCTATGTGCAAACGCTTGAGAGTTTTTCTACTCAGAAGGAATATCTGAATGTTGGTTTCGGAAACAGGCGCTTGCAGTCCAAAACCCGAATTTTCAGCGACCACAGCCAAAACGATTTTCCGTTTTACAATTACGGCGTTTTGCCGATGCACAGCGACGTTCAGAAGAATGCCGATTATACCAAATATGGCTTGCTGCAGGAACTATACTTGAGGGCCGGGCGGCATTTATTCTCAGCAAAAATATGGGCATACAAAAGCGACCGCAACCTGCCGCAGTTGATGTCGTTTGAAGGGCAAAACCGGAAGGAGACGCAGCATGACGAAAATTTGCGGGCTGTACTTGGCTGGAAACAAGTGATTCGCAAAGGTGTGCTTGAATGGATCGGCGGGATCAACTACACGCGGCTGAATTATTTCAGGTCGAGCAACGAAGCCAATTTTGTGAATTTCGACAGCCGAAGCAAGGAAAAAAGCTTGATCAATCAGTTTAGTTTCGACTGGAAACCAACAGATAACCTGAGTTTTAACTGGGAACTGAACGGCAGCTACCACCAGGTTTCGGTGTTCGACCGGGCGCAACAGCTTGGCTACGATCGCGACCGGCTCGAAGTGTCGTTGCTGAGCGCAGGTCATTACCGGCTGTTGCCTAAAGCAGCGCTTTCATACATCAATCGAAACGAATTGTACGATAGTGAGTTGACTGCGTTCATTCAGTCGCTGGCGCTGGAATATTTGATAAATGAAGATGAACAGTCGCTAAAGCTGAATGTGTCGCAAAACTACCATCAGCCTGGCCTGAATGATCTTTTTTGGTTGCCGGGTGGAAATCCTGATTTAAAGCCGGAAGATGGCTTTTTGTCGGATTTGACTTATTCCATCGACCGGAAATCGGAGCGCTTTTCCTGGTCGGGGCAGGCGAGTACTTACTGGTCGCTCATCGACAACTGGATCGCATGGCTGCCGTCGCGTAGTGGAGCCTATTACTGGGAAGCCACCAACCTGCGGAAAGTTCTTGCGCGTGGTGCCGAAGTGCAGGCGTCGTTGCATTTTCAGTCAGCGAAGGCTTTTTCGTTCGACCTGAAGGGCAATTATTCGTACTCGGCAACTTCCAACGTCGATGCGGTTAGTTCGGTCGATAAGTCGCGGGGTAAACAGTTGATTTACATTCCGAAACACAAGGCAAATGTTTTTGCCGAAACAAACTGGAAAGACTATTTTCTGAAGGTCAATGCGCCGTTCACGGGTAAACGCTACACGTCGAGTAACAACGAAGCATCAGACTACGAAAAAGTGCTGAATCCCTACTGGCTGGTGAACCTGACGGCCGGAAGAAACCTGGATCTAAAGCCATTTCGCCTGAATCTTTCGTTAACGATTGAAAATCTGTTCGATGCTGATTACATGGCCGTTCTGTGGCGCGCGATGCCCGGCCGGTATTATTCATTCACCGCCCAAATCAGTTACCGGAAATGAGAAAGATCGCAATTATATCAGTTTTGTTGCTCGTTTTTTGGTCGTGCGTCAAAAGTCCGGTTGATACCGTTTTCTTTGATTTCACCGGAAATAAAGGAGTTTATATCGTGAATGAAGGAAATTTCATGTATGGAAATTCAACGCTGTCGTTTTATGATACCGAGACCAAACGCGTTTACAACGACATTTTTCAGGCGCGAAACGGCGCACCGCTGGGTGATGTGGCCCAGTCGATGACGATTTGGAACGAGCTCGGCTTTGTGGTGGTGAACAACTCCGGAAAGATTTATGTAATCGACACCCGCACAGCCGAATTCAAAGGCAGCATTTCAGGTTTGAATTCGCCGAGGTATGTGCATGTTATAAGTCCGGAGAAAGCCTATGTCACCGATTTGTATGCACAGAAAATTACCATTTTCAATCCGGAATCGTTTCAAAAAACAGGTGAGATTTCGGTGGCAAATTCGCAGTCTGAGTTCAATCAGCATTCAACCGAGCAGATGATTCAGTATAAAAATTTGGTTTTTGTGAACTGCTGGTCGTACGATAACAAAATCCTGATAATTGATTCGAATACTGATCGTTTGGTTGATTCTATTGAAGTGTTGAAGCAGCCAAACAGCATGGTGCTCGACAAAAATAATAAACTTTGGGTGCTGACCGACGGCGGCTTCAAGGGAAACCCTTATGGCTACGAGCAACCCGGCTTGCTGAAAATTGACGCTGAAACCCGTGAGATTGAGCGGACTTTTCGGTTTGCCCTGGGCGAACATCCTATCAGTCTTTGCCTGAACAACACGAAGGATTCCATCTTTTTCCTGAATAAGCATGTCTGGAAGATGTCAGTCGGAGACAAACGACTTCCGGAACAACCTTTCATTACTTCGGGGTATAGCGAATACTATGGCGGGTTTTACAGCATTGCCATTGATCCGGAGACTTCGG
>JAEWME010000434.1 GCA_023393265.1 Bacteroidota bacterium
GTACTGACAATCTCCTGTCCTTTCGGCACAAATAAATTGACGATCCGGACTGCTTCCATGAGCAATCCACCAGGGTTGGAACGCAAATCGAGCACCAGGTTTTTAGCACCATATTTTTCTTTCAGGTCAATCAGCGCAATTTTCACCTTTTCGGCACAGTCGACAGTAAAATTCGACAGCCTGATGTAACCGGTTTCTTTGTCGAGCATTCCGTAATACGGAACCGGATCGATCTGTATCTTTTCGCGGATGATCTCAATTTCGATTGGCTTTTTTTGTCCGTATCGTTCTACTTTAACAACGATCGGTTTATTTGCCGGACCTTTTAGCAAATTACTCACGTCGGATGTCGACATATTTTCGGTCGGTTTCCCGGCTACTTCCAGCAAAATGTCGCCAGCTTTCAGGCCACTTTTCTGCGCCGGAAAACCTTCGTATGGCTCAGCAATCACAATCTTTCCCTTTTGCTTGCTGATTAGTGCGCCAATCCCCGCATATTCGCCGGTAGTCATAAACTTAAAATCTTCTACATCATCTTCCGGAATGTAGTTTGTGTAGGGGTCGAGCGATTCAAGCATCTTGTCGATACTGGTTTTCACCAGCTTATTTGGATCAACCTCATCAACATAAAACAGGTTTAACTCTCTGAAAAGCGTATAGTAAATGTCGAGGTTTTTGGCTATTTGGAAATTCTTGTCGTCTTGTTTAAAACCGAAAAAACCGATGGCAAAAACCAGTATCCCAACAATAACAATACCTGCCTTTTTTGTTCTGGAAAATTTCATCTCAAAAACGTTGTTAATTAATAACTTATAATCAGGAAAGAATAACAAAAGCCTACAAAAAGTATAGCAAATTATATCTGGCAAGTCCTGTTAGTTTCCTGTCTTCTTATTCCGAATTGGAACAACAAAAATAGTAAAAGCTTTGTTTTTATCGACTTACCTTTTCCTATTAAAAGTTAATTATTCTTAACCTTCCTTCATCGAAAATGGACTTGCTGCATTCGAACAGTAATCGCAGGTCGGCCAAGTAACACAAAAAACCAGCGGCGACCGAAAAAATACAGTCATCGCTGGCTTCCCCAAAATCTGATTCCAGGTTTTTAGTTCGTTGCCCGGGTCCAGGTGGTCGATCGTCCCAACCATTTGATTCCAACAATATATCCTTTCAGCGACAAGGTGTTAAGATCACTTTCAAACCAGGCAAAGCAATCGTAAGTCTTCCCGTTATCAGGATCGTAAATGCGGCCGTTCTGCCATTCCTTGTCCGAAGAATTATACTTCAACCCTGAAAGGATTTGCAGGCCAAGCCGTGACCTGGAACGCAATTTTTCGTCCGGATTCTTGATGTCTTTCTCTGGTTCCCCATTGACATATTTAGAAGGATTGATGTATACCACCGTCCCTGTAAACTTCCCGTTTTCTTCCTTAATCTCTATTTTTGAGGTTTTTTCGGCATTCCACCATATACCTGCAATTTTACCCGCATCCTGACCAAATGCGCCCGAAATCAAGATACTGAGCACTAAAACCAATCCAATTTTTTTCATAGTCGTTTCGATTGAGCATTTCGAATTAGTACCTTTTCCTGAAACCGAAGGTCCTAATTTTCTGCCAATTTATGGATATTTTTTTGATTTGCACTGCACAGGAAATATCGGCCACTAATTCGGCTTTTTTCCTGAAATCAGGAAAAATTTGGGAAAAATTTCTCAAAAACTGGTTTTTTATTCCTCAGTTGCGATATTTTTGGGAAAAATATAACCCAATGAGAGTATTTTTCGCTGTTTTACTCATTTTTGTCTTCAAATCAACTTTTTCGCAGGTAACTGTTTCCGATGCCGAATTAATGTTTTTAAGCCGCCATGTTTGGCGAGGCAGCCAACTGGGCAATGCCCCGGTAATTGAGCCATCGGTCACACTTTCAGCAGGGAACTTTAGTTTTAATTTCTGGGCAGCAAAAACAACCAACAAAAGCTATGCTGAAATTGACCTGATCCCCTCCTGGCAATTCAAACATTTTGCGGTAACGGTTTACGATTATTACAATCCAGTTCCGGGAGAAGAGAACGACTTTTTCGATTTTGGCAAAGAAAATTCGAGACATTCGCTCGAATTGTCGCTCGATAATTATTACACCGAAACCGGCCGTTTCAAGTGGATGGTTGGCACATTTGCTACCGGCGATAAGAACGAGGACACCGGAAAGCCGAACTTTTCAACTTACATCGAATTCAAATATCCGTTTTCAGTTGCAGGTATCGAAGCCGAGCCATTTGCTGGATTGACACCTTTCAAAGGTTTTTACGCCGGAAGTTTTGCCATTGTCAATTCAGGCCTGTCGCTTACAAAGTCGGTTGAAATCACCGGGAAGCTTTTTATTCCGCTCAATATTACGTATTACTATAATCCCTACGCCGATAAAAACATGCTCACCTTTGGCACAGGCATCGTCTTTTCGTCTGAAGACTAGCTATTTACAGAGGACGCCATAAAACCTTTTGTTCATCCTTAATGTTATCTTAACAAAAATAGTTGCACAAGTCAACTATTTAGGAATATTTTTGCTGAACAAAATACCGCCGGATGGAAGTTACAAAACCCCTTGGATACCTGCTAAGCCGCTCGATGCGGATGTTCAAAAACCAGGTTGCTGCCGAATTTAAATCGCGTGGCATCGAACTGTCTTTTGAACAATATGTTATTTTGCACATGATTAATTCACAGTGCGACCTCATTCAGCAGGACCTGGCCAACTACCTTCAAAAAGACAAATCAATCATCGTGCGCCAAATCGACAGCCTGATCGAAAAAGAATACCTGGTGCGGCAGCCCAATCTGGAAGACAAAAGAAAGAAAAATATACTCCTGACAGAAAAAGGTCTTGTCGCCATGAATGAGATGACGCAAATGGCGATTGAAGTTTCAAACAGGCTTCTTCATGGCGTTTCGGACGAAGAATTTGCAACCTTCAAGCTTGTTTTGAATAAAATTCAGGAAAACGGGGAAAAAACAGAATCCAACCTCAACAATCAGTAAACTATTGATAAAACAATATGAGAACAATGAAACAACTCAGAATTTTTGGAATCGCATTCATCGCAATGGCTGTTTATTCCTGCGGCCAAAAGCAACAAGCCGGAGCTCCGGGAGGGGCCGCGGGACAGGTAAAAGAGTATCCGGTTATAGCCGTCGCTCCGCAGTCGACGATGCTTTTTAAAGACTACCCCACCACTTTGCAGGGGCAGCAAACCGTTGAAATACGGTCGAAAATCACTGGCTACATCGAGCATATAATGGTCGACGAAGGTGCTTACGTGAAAAAAGGACAGGTGCTTTTCCGCCTGAACGCCAACGACATTCAGGCAACTGTTCGCTCGGCAGAAGCTCAGGTAAAAGTTGCAGAAGCCGATGTGGTTTCGGCCAAAATTAACCTGGAGAAAACCAAGCCGCTGGTTGACAAAAACATCATCAGCAAATTCGACCTCGAATCGGTTAAGTCGTTGATGAAGACCAAGGAAGCCCAATTGGCGCAGGCTCAGGCTAACCTCGAAAATGCCAGGGCCAACTTGCAGTACACCCTCATCTCAAGTCCGGCGGAAGGGTATATCGGAACATTTCCGTTCAGAGTCGGGAGCCTCGTTAGCGCGACTACAGCCGAGCCGTTGACAACCGTTTCGAATACAAAAAAAATGTATGCCTATTTCTCCTTTAACGAAAAGGATTTTCTGATGTTGATTAAAAACCTGGATGGTAAAAATCTCCAGGAAAAGTTTAAGAAACTTCCCGATGTGTCGCTGATTATGGCCGATAACTCCGCTTATGAGCAGCCCGGAAAAATTGAAACTGCCAGCGGATTGGTCGATATACAAACAGGTTCGGTGAATGTTCGTGCTTCATTTCCAAACCCTGACGAATTGTTGCGCAGCGGAAGCAGCGGGTTGGTCCGCATCCCTCAAATGGTAGACTCGGCACTGATCATACCGCAGAAAACCACCTATGAGCTTCAGGGCAAACACTTTGTTTATGTAGTTGGCCCCGATAACAAGGTTCACAACACCGAAATTGAAGTGCTAACCGGCAACCTGAAAGATTCGTACGTTGTAACGTCAGGATTGAAAGCGGGCGACCAGATCGTATTCGAAGGACTAATCTCGCTTCGAAACGACGCAGAAATCAAACCTAAACTGGTTGACGCCGGAAGCCTTTCGGAAAACATGCCAGGCGCCAATCAGGTTAAAAACTAAATCAGAAAATCATGTTCAGAAGATTTATAGAACGACCGATCCTGTCATCGGTCATTTCCATTATCATTGTCATTCTGGGTTTGCTGGGACTTTTCAGCCTCCCAATTGAGCAATACCCCGACATTGCGCCGCCAACCATCAGGGTAAATGCGTCATACACCGGAGCCAATGCGGAGACTGTGCTGAAAAGTGTTGTTATTCCGCTGGAAGAACAAATCAACGGCGTTGAAAATATGACGTATATGACTTCGACTGCCAGCAACGATGGTTCGGCCAGCATCGAAGTTTACTTCAAGCAAGGTGTGAATGCCGACATGGCTGCCGTGAATGTGCAGAACCGTGTGGCACGCGCCAACAGCCTTCTGCCTGCCGAAGTTACCCGCGCCGGCGTTATCACGGCCAAACGGCAAAACAGCATGTTGCTCGTTTTCTCGTTGTACAGCGAAAACGGCGAGTTCGACGAAACATTCCTTCAGAACTACAGCAAAATTAACCTGCTGCCACAGATTCAGCGTGTTACAGGTGTGGGCGAAGCAATGGTTTTCGCCGGAAAAGATTACTCGATGCGTATCTGGCTGAAACCGGATGTGATGGCTGCTTACGGGCTAATGCCTTCGGATGTGACCAGCGCGCTGAACGAGCAAAACCTCGAAGCAGCTCCCGGACGTTTGGGCGAACTGAATGACCAGTCGTTCGAATATGTCATCAAATACAAAGGCAAGCTGTCGCTTCCAGCCGAATTTGAGAACATCGTCATCAAAGCCGATAAGGACGGAAACATCCTGCGCCTGAAAGATGTGGCCCGCGTTGAAATGGGCGCACTGAGCTATTCGGTGGCAACCGCCGTGATGAACAAACCGGGTATCACCATGGCCGTCTTCCAGGCAGCCGGATCGAATGCCCGCGACGTAATCATCGAAGCCAAAAAGGTGCTCGACGAAGCGTCCAAATCGTTCCCTCCCGGAGTGAAATATAAAATCATGGTCGACGCCAACGACTTCCTCGACAGCTCGATCGAAAAAGTTTTGCACACTTTACTTGAAGCATTTGTGCTGGTTTTCATTGTGGTATTCCTGTTTCTCCAGAATTTCAGGGCAACACTTATCCCTGCAATTTCGGTTCCGGTGGCAATCATTGGTACTTTCTTTTTCCTGAATGTTTTTGGGTTCACCATCAACCTGCTTACCTTATTCGCGCTGGTACTTGCCATCGGGATTGTGGTCGACGACGCGATTGTGGTGGTGGAGGCTGTGCACGCCAAACTCGACCAGGGCGCTAAAAATGCCCGCGAGGCGGCAGTTTCGGCAATGAGCGAAATTTCGACAGCGATTGTTTCAATCACACTCGTTATGTCAGCCGTTTTTGTGCCTGTGACTTTCATCACCGGAACAACAGGCGTCTTTTATAAACAGTTTGGTATTACGCTGGCAGTGGCCATTGTCATCTCTGCCATTAACGCATTAACCCTCAGCCCCGCACTTTGTGCCATTTTCCTGAAACCGCACAACAACCACGAAGAACATAAAAAAGGACTGCTTCAGCGTTTTTACGACAGCTTCAACGTCGCTTTCGAAACAATGACCGGGCGCTACAAACGAACCACGCATTTCTTCATGGATCACCGTTGGGTCTCCATAGCACTAATTGTGCTTTTCACAGGCATTCTCGCATTCCTGATGAAAACCACGCCAACCGGATTTGTGCCTAACGAAGACACCGGAAGATTGTTTGTTGACATCAGCATGCCGCCTTCAACCTCGATGGACCAAACCCGCAAGGTGGTGATGCAGGTTGACAACATCATTGGAAGTCTTCCTGAAGCAGATGGACGTACAGCCATTATTGGCAGTTCGCTCATCAGCGGACGCGGAAGTTCATACGGGATGATTATTTGCAGTTTGAAGTCTTTCGGTGAAAGGACAGGGGAAGGCCAGGACATCAACTCGGTGATTGCCAAATTATATGGCATGACAGCCAATATCAAGGATGCCAAAATCCTGTTCATCACGCCGCCAATGGTTCCCGGGTTCAGTATTTCAGGAGGTTTTGAACTGAAGCTGGAAGACAAAACCGGTGGTGACATTAAAGTTTTTGAACAGAATGCTCGACAATTTTTAGGAGCCCTCAACCAGCGTCCCGAAATCCAGTACGCCATGACGTCCTTCAACTCCAATTTCCCGCAATACCAGGTTGATGTGAATGTTGCACGATGCAAACAGTCGGGCATCACGGTTAATGCGGTGCTCGCGGCCATGCAGGGTTATGTAGGCGGTTTGTATGCCTCCGATTTCAACCGTTTCGGAAAACAATACCGCGTTATGGTTCAGGCTGAACCTAAATACCGTGGAAATCCGGAAGACCTGAACAATATTTTTGTAAAAACGAGCAACGGCGAAATGGCGCCTATTAAAGAGTTCATCACGCTCAAGCGCGTATTCGGACCTGAAAATATCACCCGCTTCAACATGTACACATCCATCGCGGTGACCGGAGCGCCAAACTTCGGCTACAGTTCGGGCGACGCCATCAAAGCAATCGAAGAAGTAGCTGCGCAAACGCTGCCACAAGGTTACGGATACGAATTTTCGGGACTGACCCGCGAGGAAATCGCTTCAGGAAACCAGTCGATCCTGATCTTCGCTTTGAGTGTAATCTTTGTATATTTCCTTCTGGCCGCGCAGTACGAAAGCTACATTTTGCCGCTGTCGATCCTGTTCTCGCTACCAATCGGTATTTCCGGCTCATTCATCTTTGCCAAAATCATGGGTGTCCAGAATAACATTTACCTGCAAATTTCACTCATTATGCTCATCGGGCTTCTGGCCAAAAATGCCATCCTGATTGTTGAGTTCGCCCTGCAGCGCCGCCACCGGGGCATGAGCATCGTTCAATCTGCTATTGATGGAGCAACTGCACGTTTACGACCAATCCTGATGACTTCATTTGCATTCATCTTCGGTTTAATTCCGCTGGTTATTGGCAGCGGCGTGGGTGCAAACGGAAACCGCTCGATTGGTGTAGGTGCGGTAGGTGGCATGTTAATCGGAACGTTAATTGGTATCCTGGTTATTCCAACCATGTATGTCATTTTCCAGACGATTCAGGAAAAGTTTTCCAGACCCGAAAAACATTCTATTTCGGAACTGAACAGCCTTGAAGGCGAAGCAGAAGAGTATGAGGGTTAATGCAATCAGAAATCACAGAATTATGAGAACAAATAAAATCAGATATTTTATCCTGACTGTGGCTGCCGCCGGAATTCTGGCAGCATGTAACACGCCCAGGCATTACCATCGCGGTGTTGTATCCGACGACCGTCTGTATGGCGACACTGCAATAACCGACTCGGCAAACATGGCAACTCAGCCCTGGAATGCACTTTTTACAGAGACTTACCTGCAGAAACTCATTCAGGAAGGATTGACCAACAACCCCGATTTGCTGGTTGCCATTCAGCGGGTGAATGAAGCTGAAGCCTATTTCTCTCAGAGTAAGGCGGCGCTGTTGCCCGGTTTGTCGGCCAACGGCAAAGGAAACTACACTCGCAATCCCGAATCGATTTACCCGAACGGGCCGCGTGAAGTGAACACCTGGCAGTTGTCGGCCGATGCAAGTTGGGAAGTCGATTTGTGGGGAAAGCTCCGCAGTTCGAAACGCTCGGCTTATGCCAATTTGCTGGCAACCGACGCTGGCAAAAAAGCGGTGCAAACCCGACTGATCGCCAACATCGCTTCGGCATATTACACTTTGCTTGGACTGGACTCCAAACTTCAGTTAACCAGGGAAACGGTGCAAAATAACATCGACCTGGTTGAGACGATGACCGTTTTGAAAGAAAGCGGAAAAGTGACAGGCGCTGCCGTGGTACAGACACAGGCTGCCCGTTATGCCGCGGAGGTTACCATTCCTGATCTGGAACAGCAAATTCGCGAAGCTGAAAACACGCTTTGCTTATTGCT
>JAEWME010000345.1 GCA_023393265.1 Bacteroidota bacterium
AAGTAATCCGGACAAGGGTTGGATTGGCATTTTTAACCGGTCAAAGCAGGACAAGGCAAAGAGCTTTACAAAAATTGATCTCGGATTGCGTCAGTTTTTCAGATCAACTCAAACGATTGAATGCCCCGGGGATATTCAGATATATGATATCTGGAATCAAAAAGACATTCTCATGAAAAACCAGTTAACAATATCGATTCCTTCAGAAGGAGTCGTCTTTTTAGAATTCAGTACAGGCAAAAATCCTTCTGCAACCACATCAGGACAAAGGCAATAATAGAATATACAAACAATTAATCAACCTTTTTATCAGAACTTCTTGCATGAATACAGATTCGCAACTTAAAAAAGAGAAAGGCTCCTCCCGCTTATATGTTTATCCGTTTGGATTGGAACAAATGGATTTAGATCAACAGATCAAATTTATCAATCGCATTGGTTTCCGGGGATTTGCCTGGGAAGGAACCGATCAATCCACTAAAACCAGAATTGAAGATTTTTATTCAAGCCGACTGACGATTGAAAATAATCTCAAGATTGCCGGGATATATTTTTTCCATAATCTCGATCAAAACGATGATTCACTTTGGATGTCACTGTTGCCAACTTTGAGTAAATACAAAATTCCATTGTGGCCGGTTTTTTCAAGCAAACAGCAAAACCGGAATGATCTGCTTGAAGAAAAACTCATTCTGATGTGCGACAAAGCAAAAGAATTCGGGATTGATGTGATTATTTATCCTCACGATGCTTCTTATGAAGGAAGTGTGCCGATTTCAGCGGAAGAGGCACTCCCATTTATTCAAAAATTAAAAAAAGAAAACCTATTCCTTTCCTTCCATCTTTGCCACGAATTACGGGCAGGAAATGTTAACCGTATAAAGGATGCCATACAGAATGTCAGGCCTTACATCAAACTTGTTTCGATCAGCGGTGCAGATACGTTGTTATACCAAAACAGGGGGGAAGATTGGTCAGATGCCATCAAACCATTAGGAAAGGGAACTTTCGATACCGAGAACTTCTGTCAAATACTCAAATCATGCGATTATCGGGGACCTGTCGTTCTGCATACTTATGGAATAAGCGAAGATCCTGAAATCCATTTTTCAGGATCTTTAAAAATCTGGGAATCATATCAGCAATAAAAAGTAAAATTTTTCACACCTGAATTTGGATACATCGACTTTTTGAGATCAGGTAACATTCACAAAATATTGAATAAGCTACTATTATCTAATAAAACTAACAACATGAAAAAAAAACAAAAGAATCACTACTTATTAACATATAAAATAGAAAATATCAAAATATCTATTGTAAGCTTTCTAATCATCATTTCAGGACTATTAACTAGCTGTAATAATCAAGACGATACTGAATTTCAGGAACCTGAGGTTGAAGAACCATCGAACATTCAAATTAATGATCCCGGTATCGATTCCTATCGGTCATCACCTTCGGCGGCAGCCTATTATATTGATGCAAATAATGGTAATGACAAATCAGACGGAAGAAGTAAAGAGACTGCTTGGAAAACTTTAGATCGGTTACATCGAGTTGTGTTAGTGCCTGGAGATGTTGTCAGACTTGCCCGTGGTTCGGTTTGGGAATTCCAGAATTTATTTTTTGATAATGGCTCGGCCGGGAGTGAACAATCTCCGGTGATAATAGAAGCCTATGGAGAAGGCGAACCTCCAACCATTTCAAAACCAAGAGCTTTATGGGATAAGAATAAAGAGTTTGCAGCAATAGTATTTGGACGCGATTGGACTGTTAATACTCCGAGTAGTTATATTACTGTGCTTGATTTAAGGATAGAGGATGTTACTTCAGTGGCTATTTCTATGACTGAAGAAACCCATCACTTGATTATTGCAGGAAACGAAGTTCTTCGCTGTGGCGCAGGAGTAGGGATTGCCGGAGACCACCAAAAAGTCGTTTCAAATTACATCCATGATGGTGTTATGGCAATGGATACCGGAAAGCCCGACCAGGATTGGGGCGCAAATGGTGTTACGGTTATGGGCAATGATATTGAAATTGCATGGAATCAATTCATTAACTGTATTGCTCCCAGTAAGTCATTTGGTACCGATGGAGGTGCTGTCGAATTTTTTGGATACAACTCAACAACCAATATACAACCGGGTTGGGCTTATGTTTCAAATAACATTAGGATTCATCACAATGTTGCAGATAATTGTGATACTTTTCTGGAAGGAGCCGGTAAGGTAATCAATATGCAAATCGCTAATAATCTTTATATCAACAGCAAGCATAGTGCAATATTATTCCATATGAATAGTGTAATTAATGATGCTTATTATCAGGTTGATATATCAAACAACACTTTCATATGCCCGGATCAGAACACTTATGGCTCCGGGTTCATTATTCAATGGGGCACTGGAGGTAGCTTATCGAATAAAGACATGAGCAAATTAAACATCTTCAATAACATTTTTGTCACCAATTCAAAAATCATGAACTGGAAAAATTTCATAGATGGCAATCTGAAACACAGTCATAATTTATACTATTTCCCGGAAGATGGAATGTTAAGCAGTACATCAGGATGGTCGCTTGATGCAACTGAGAAAATCGCTGATCCTAAGTTTAAAAACTTCATTGCAAAAGACTACCGTATAAGCTCAACAAGTCCTGCAGTCGGAGCTGGTATTATTTCAAGCTATGATTATGACCTTCTTCAAAAATCAATAAAACAAAGTTCAACAGATATTGGTGCTTATCAACATTAAACATACATAGCAATTCACTAGTATCCCATTAAAATTTGAGATGTTATTAAAAGTTAACAAAATTGATTGGCTCATTAAGTCCGGAACATTCTTTGTCATTTTGAAATTGATTTTTGTGGATTAAAAGATTATAACCCTAGTCTTGGTTGCTTAAATGTAAATCATATTATAAACCGGTAAAAAGAAAAATCAGTTTCTAACTGAGAATACTTAGCAGTGATAGTCAACTAATCAGTGCCTACAGTTAAAAGCACTTAGAAGAGGCGATAGAAATAAGACTCCTCCCAAGCTGATGGTCGCGGGTTCGACCCCCGTTTCCCGCTCTGAAAAAGCCGAAAATTACAAGTTCGGCTTTTTTATTTAGTTCGCGCGCCAAACGAAAAACTCGCCGTTGGTAACCGCAATGTTCGCTTTTCCGTCGGCCTTCAGCGTCCCCTGGAAAGTTCCCTTAACTGTTGTTGCAGTAATTTCGGAAATGGTAACCGAAGCATCTGAGGCAGTAGCCCCTTGCGTATAAAGGGTTTCGCCTGTGTCCTTGTAGCCTATGAGTGCACCGACAAACGATGTTCCGACCAATCCGTAACCCGAATAGGTTGTTTCCACTATATCTTTCGAGTCAAAAACCTGCAAACTTATATTGCTGTCTGCATCATACCCGGTAAAAACTGCATTATAAACATTCTCGGCATGGCCGAAAGCAGCCACCAAAGAAGCCTGAACCTTAAACTCGACCGTAGTTCCGTTGGCTTTAAATCGCATATAATATTGCCCTCCATCGCCATTATCATCGTCCTTTTTACACCCACTGAGCGAAACTGCCGCCAGCGCAACAAACACAACAAGTAACTTAAAATGATTTTTTAGTCCGGAATTTTTCATAGCTGTGTGAATTTAGAATTTTCTTTTAGAACATCCTGAGGCCTAAAATAGTTGAACGAAATGGGTGGATGATCAACTAAATTCGGAGTAAATTATGCTGCCGGGAGCGAATATCCGGAATTAGCTTCTGTTTCCATAAAGTAAAGTTTTCCTTCCTGAACAGGCATAATTTAGCCGGTTTCATTTTTTTCCTAACTTTGAAGCATTCTAAATAACGGCGTTCTTAAAAACAAAAAATCAACTTTAAAAATCTCATAAATGGCATTAATCAACGAGAATTACCTGAAACTTCAGGCAGGATATCTGTTTCCTGAAATCGGCCGAAGGGTGCGTGAATTTGTTGCTGCTAACCCCGATAAAAAAGTAATCAGGATGGGAATTGGCGACGTTACCCAACCACTGGTTCCGGCAGTGGTAAAAGCGTTTCATGAAGGTGTCGACGAAATGGCCAAAGCCGAAACCTTCAAAGGCTATGGCCCCGAACAGGGTTACGAGTTTCTGCGCGAAGCCATTGCTCTGAACGATTACCAAAGTCGCGGCATCGATATTTCCGCAGAAGATATTTTTGTATCGGATGGTTCGAAATGCGACACCGGAAACATTCAGGAAGTATTTGGCGCTGCCAACAAAATAGGAATCTGCGACCCGGTTTACCCGGTTTATGCCGACACCACCGTGATGTCGGGCAAAACAGGTAAAATTCAGGATAACGGCTATTTCGAAGGAATCGTTTACATGCCCTGCACCAAAGAGAATGGGTTTATTCCCGAACTTCCGGCCGAGCGCCCCGACCTGATTTTTCTTTGTTTCCCGAACAACCCAACCGGAACCGTGGCAACCAAAGCCGAACTGGTTAAATGGGTTGAATATGCCAAAGCCAATAAATGTGTCATTTTGTACGACGCCGCCTACGAAGCTTTCATCACCGATCCTTCGATTCCGCACTCAATCTTCGAAATTGATGGTGCCAAAGAAGTAGCCATTGAATTCCGCAGTTTCTCGAAAACAGCCGGATTTACCGGAACCCGCTGTGCTTTCACTGTTATCCCTTCAGAGTTGAAAGCTTACGAC
>JAEWME010000359.1 GCA_023393265.1 Bacteroidota bacterium
ATGCTGATGCTCCTCAATAAATCGTTCGGTTTGGCCATTCCGGAGAGCAAATTAATTGAATACGCCGCTACGTTGGGAAGTGATTGTGCTTTTTTTATCCTGAATAAACCGGTTTTTGCCACCGGCAGAGGCGAAGTGATGAACATAACAAACATCAGCCTTAACAATTGGTGGCTGCTTTTGGTAAAGCCTGATGTTGAAGTTTCAACAGCTAAAGCTTTTCAGTTTATCAAACCTGTAAAAAATGAAGTTTCGCTAAACGAACTCATCCAACTTCCGGTGGAAGAATGGAAAGGAAAAATCGCCAACCAGTTTGAAGACTCTGTTTTTCAACAATTTCCGGAGATCCAAAAACTTCAGGAAAAATTGTACGAAATGGGTGCCGTTTATGCATCGATGTCGGGAAGCGGCTCAAGCGTTTTTGGGTTTTTCAGCGGAAACCCGCTAGAATATTGTAATCAATTTCCGGCTAATTACTTAACCTTCTGTCAACACTTGTAATTCCTTTAAGGTTTATTTAAGATAAGATTACCTTTTAATTAACTGTTTCGGATGTAACTTTTGGAGTCTTTGTCAGTCTTAATAGTGAAACAAAAGAAAACAAAGAAAACAAAACGGAGAATCGAATCCGAAAGAGAACAATTAAAAGATGAAAACAATGAAAACTAGTTTAAAAGCTTTAGCTGCAGTAGCAACACTTTTTGTAATAGGAGCCACCAATATTAACGCTACTGCCGATTACAAGAGAACAATGAACGAAGAAAATGTCGTTGAACAGGAAACAAACCTTTCGGTTGAAAACTGGATGACCAACGAAGATTTCTGGGCACCAAAAACTGCCGCAGAATCGGTTGACAACGAACATCCGCTGAAAGTTGAAGCCTGGATGACCAACGACAACTTGTGGAAATAAAAATTTCACCGGCGTTCGTCAGAACTTCAGAAAACTAAGAAGAGCTGCTTCCCATTTGAGGAGCAGCTCTTTTTTTGCTTCAGCCGGGAGCATCACACTGTTGCTTTCCGGTTTTTATTGTATTTCGATTTCTTTATCGATTCCTTCCGGGTGAGTAACATCGGGATAGCCACGCCTGTGCCCAGTGCGATGAGTACAAACATCATTTTGGCGCCGTTATTTACCGTATCAATCATGATTTGCATGTAAGTGTCGGTATCTTCCATGTTGGTAAGCGCAATCAGGCCGAGCATTAGTTTGTAGGCAAAAGCTCCCGGAACCATCGGGATAACCGACGGAATTGAAAAGATTAATGGCGGACTTTTTTTTATGTGCGCCGTCTGAATGCTCAAAAATCCAACAATGGTAGCCGACCAGAATGAAGCAAACACAATTCCGGAGTTAAAATACATGGCCGTAAATTTGATCAATCCGCCGATCGAGCCCAAAATAAAAATGGGTAAAAGTGTCCGGCGCGGAACATTGAAAAGTATGGCAAACCCGATTGCTGCAATCCCTGCCCAAAAGCTCTTCAAGAATATTTCGTAGATTTCCATACTAGAAGTTTAATATCATTTTTACTGAGAAAAGGCCCATCGCAATCGAAAAAGCGATGATGAGTCCGTTCATGGCGCGAACAATGCCGTTCTGAAGGTTTCCTTCGAGCAAATCGGTTACAGAATTAATGAGCGGCACTCCGGGGACCAGAAACAAAACAGATGTGGCAAAAGCCTTGTCGGGCTGTGTTCCGAGGTGAAAATATTCGGACAAACCAGCAATGAAAGAGGCAGCGAACGAGGCAAAAAAAACGCACATATAGGGATTAAACTTCATCTTGGTGGCTTCCTGCCGCACAAACAAACCGGCAAAAGTAGCCACAAAAGCAACCGCCATCTCAACATATCCACCGCCAAAAATATAGCAGAAAGCCGACCCGGCCAGCGCAACCAGGCTCAACACGACGAATCTTGGGTAATGCGGCAGTGCTTTTAGCCGGTTTATCTCATCCCAAATTTCTGCAACTGTCATTTTATTTTCAATCACATTCCAACTAAGGTGGCTGATTCCGCTCACAATCCTGAAATTAACACCATGCGGCGATGTCCGCTTCAGCTTGCTAAAAAAATGCTGCTGATTTTTATCGAAGATTGTCAGCATCAGCGCTCTGTGTGTGATGAGCAGTTCGATGCCGTATCCAAGTCCGCGCGCAATGCGTGTCAGCGTAATCCTGACACGGTTTGTGTTGGCGCCGGAACTCATCAGCACCGAACCCACTTCTAGCAAAACATTGCCAACAGCCTGAGCATCTTCCTTTAAAGTATTCATTTTCAATGTTTCTGATTATTTTCTGAAAGGCCACAAAATTATAGGATTAATATTCTGAAAACTTTCGTTCATGGTTTTAAACCATCAGATTGAACGAAAAGTTTACATTCGTCTGCTAATTATTTGGTTTGCAGAAAAGTAGTAAATTAAGTATTCAGATTTCCTTTCAGGAATATTAATTTTAGCTTTGCCAAAACATTGTTCCTGAAGCCTGAAACAGTAAACCAATTCAGGATGTTCTTGTTATTTGGAACTGAAAAAAACTGCAATGAAAACAGAAACAGAAGAATCAACCGGTCTTTTTGTCGTGAGCATCACCGGCAATCAGGAGATTTCGCCAGGCGTACACCTGATTTCGTGGAAACGCACACACGATTTCCTGCCCGGACAAGTCGTCAAAATCACCGCCAACCCGAAAATTCCGCCGCGCATCTACAGTGTTTGCAGCGGCAACAGCGAAGACGAAATCAGGGTGCTCTTCAATGTAAAAGAAGAAGGGCTGCTCACACCCTGGCTGTCCGGTGTCATCCCTGGGATGCAAATCTGGGCATGCAAACCCTATGGAAGCTTCACGAATAAAAATAAAGCAGCCTGGTGGATTGCCACCGGAACCGGCGTTGCACCTTTTTACAGCATGTTTCGCTCCGGAATTTTCGAACAACGGAAGCTCATTCATGGCGTTCGCTATCTCAACCAGTTTTATTTCGAAGATGAACTGGAGTGGGCTTTGGGCAAAGATTATGTCCGTTGCTGCTCTCTGGAAAAGTCGTGCGATGTTTTACCCGGACGGGTGACCGACTACCTGAATGAACTGGAAAGTTTACCAACCAATATTAACTATTATCTTTGTGGCAAGGCTTTGATGGTTGTTGAAGTGCGCGACCTGCTTATTGCCAAAGGCGTCCCGTATGAAAACATTTTGGCCGAGATTTATTTTTAAGAACGCAATGCGATGGAAAGCAATTGAATGCCATAGAAAATACTAAAAACAATTGCTTTCAACAGCATTCAATCGTTTTCAACAGTCAGAGATTCGAATATCTTTTGCCTTTATACTTTTAACTTTTGCCTTGTAATCACTATTGTCCCATTAAAATTGGGACGTTATTAATATTAAACAAATTTGGCTCATTAAGCCTAAAACGTTCTTTGTCATTTTGAAATTTAGTTCTCTCAAAGAGGCCTCGAAGATGAGTTTTATC
>JAEWME010000013.1 GCA_023393265.1 Bacteroidota bacterium
CCCGATTTGGCTTTTTCAACCATGGCAGCCGAGAGGATTCGGATATTGTCCGCTGCCTTTGTCATCAGATTATTTTCCATTTTGTTCTTTTTGAATGATTTGTTTAGTTTGCCCGGCTTTTGGTTGTATTTGTGTGTTGATAAGCTTGTATATACAAGGCAATACCCGGCAAATATAGCAATTACACCAATTTTGCCGGGTACTTTTATTTTAGTTCCTTAAAAAATTAACATTATTTAGGTGGTA
Source organism: Bacteroidota bacterium (assembly GCA_023393265.1). GTDB lineage: Bacteria > Bacteroidota > Bacteroidia > Bacteroidales > Prolixibacteraceae > Aquipluma. The sequence goes on from JAEWME010000013.1 coordinate 247, forward strand.
AAATTCTCACCATGATCACTCCTTCTATGGCCGAAAGTTTTTCCTTTATCTCTGAGGGAACGTTTCCATCAACATCGATAATGTTGTAGGCAATTTCAGCTTTATTTTTATTCAGCATGTTCGAGATGTTGAGACCTTCGTGTGCCAGAAGCGAAGAAATCTGGCTTACCATCTTTGGAACGTTTTTGTTGGCTACCACAATTCTGGTTCCTCCGTTGCGCTCCATTTCGGCAGCCGGAAAGTTTACAGAATTTACGATGTTTCCGTTTTCGAGGTAATCAATTATTTGGTTAACTGCCATGATGGCGCAATTGGTTTCCGACTCTTCAGTTGAAGCGCCGAGGTGAGGGATAGCGATGATGTTTTTTATTCCAATCAGTTCATCTTCAGGAAAATCAGTAACGTATTTTCCCACTTTTCCTGATTCAATAGCTGCTATCATATCCGCGTTGTTTACCAGTCCGCCGCGCGCAAAATTCATGATTTTTACACCATTCTTCATCATCTTCAGTTTGTCGGCGTTGATGAATCCTTTGGTCTCCGGAAGTTGTGGAATGTGGAGTGAGATGAAGTCGGCAGCCGCCAGCATCGATTCGAGCCCGTCGGCTTTTTTTACGTTTCTGCTCAGTTTCCATGCCTGGTTTACCGATATGTAGGGGTCGTATCCGATCACTTCCATGCCGAGCGCCTGGGCTGCGTTGGCCACGATAACGCCAATGGCGCCAAGACCAATCACTGCAAGCGTCTTATGGCGAATTTCTGTTCCTCCGAAATTCGATTTTCCTTTTTCAACCATCGGGCCAACTTCAGCTCCTTTTCCTTTGAGCGTTTTAGCCCATTCAATGGCTCCCGAAATATCGCGCGAAGCCAGAAACATACCTGCCAGAACAATTTCTTTTACCGCGTGAGCGTTTGCCCCGGGAGTATTGTAAACGACGATTCCTTTTTCGGTGCATTTGTCAACCGGAATGTTATTTACACCTGCACCAGCACGCGCGATAGCAAGTAAACTCGATGGCAATTCCATGTCGTGCATTGCCTGACTGCGAACAATAATGGCATCAGGAGAGGCGAATTCGCTGGCAATTTCGTACTTATCGAGCGGGAATATCTTCAATCCTTCCGGATCGATCTTGTTCAACGTCTGTATTTTATACATGATGAAAGAATTTTGGTATTTATTGAAGGTTCATGTTAATAATAAAAGCATGACAAAGATCACAATTTTATTTCAGAATTGACGACGTCTGTTTCAAAAATTACCAACGCTGAATTAACAGGCAAGCGCTTAAATACAGAATTTTGATCGGTCTCAAAACCATGAAATATTTCTTTTTGTTACAAGGACTTAAAAAATATCTTTGCAACCGAAATTTTTGAGAAGATGAAGATTGAACAGATGACGCCAAGGGTTCCACGGATTTATTTGCTTTTGATTGCTGCGCTGGTTTGGACTTTTGCCGGAGGAATGCTGCTCGTTAGAGGAAGCCTGTTTCTAAAAGAATCACCTCAATGGGTGTTTGTTAAAATATTGGGTTGCCTCGTTGGTGGACTGCTCTTTTTTAAGGTCATGTTCAACCGGATTTCCGGAAAACACGTTGCACGGATTGTTAATTTTCCGCTTGAACGCCCTTCTGTTTTTAGTTTTTTTAACCTGAAGAGCTACCTGATGATGGCAGTTATGATTTCAGGAGGAATTACGCTGCGAAAAAGCGGCATCGTCCCGGTTGAATATATGGCTATTATTTATCTCACGATGGGCATTCCGCTTCTGATGTCTTCATTCAGGTTTTACTATACCTTTTTTACCTCCTGAAATTATTGCCTCGCACAGGAAACAACCAACGGAATACTTTTTTCTGTAAGTGGTTCGCGCTTAAAGCTGCCAAACAGTTGTATGTTGCTGAATCCGGCTTTGCTAAGCAATTCCACAATTTTTTTACTCCCGATCGGGTTGAGGTCAACTATATTCTCTATTTCCTGACCGGATTGTTTTACCAGTAGTTTGGTTCGAAAACTGATCAGTCCTGAGTTTTCAGGAAATACATATTTCCGTTCAAACCTTACATGTTCATTTTCTATCACTGGCAACCCGCTGATTTGGTTTCCGAGGATGTTGTCGTAGTTTAGAATCTGAAAGGTGAATTTTCCCTTCGGCGCCAATACTTGCAGGGTTGCTTTGAAAAACTGTAAAATATCTTCGTCGGATAGGAGGTGTACCAGCGTATTCCCGAAACAAATTACCGCATCGAAATACGATTCGGGGTATCTTTCAGCAATGGTTCGCATATCCAGTTGCTCAAAAACCGGGAACATCGTATCCTCGGGTTTCGTGTTTTGAGCGATTTGAATCATAAATGGATCAAAGTCGATTGCCCAGGTTGGAAACCCGAAATGCGTTAATGCAAAAGCCAGGTCGCCTGCTGCACAACCTACGTCCAGGATACGTGCGCCGTTATAAGGCAACACTTGCCGGAGAAATTCAATTTGATCGGGATTGAAAGGAAAGATATGCTGATAATGCGGGGCAATGCTGGTATAAAACGGTGTAGACATTAGGTGTTGCGATATTTAAAAACTTAATTGAAAATATTCTGGTAATACGCTGACAAAACAACCATCCCATTTCGAAGTGCATGAATTAGAGTAGTTGACCAAAAGGCTTTCTTCGGAGAATTACTGTAAAACAAATAAGTGTAACCCAAAATAAGGCCAACTGCAAAAGCAAAGATGATGTATTGGATACTATAGCAGTGACAAAGTCCAAAGATTATTGCAGAACCAACGACATAAAATCCACATTTGTTTTTTGTCCATGTAAACGTTTGCAGAAATTTAAAAGGCAGATATTGGTTAAGTATAGTTTCAAGAAACGGCGCAAAAATAACTACTGAAATGATTGATAAACTGCCGGGCCCGCTGTCACTACCGCTGTTTAGCGTTTCAGCCACAAAAAGAAGAGGAAGTACTGAAAGTACAATGATGTATGAAAACAGAAACAAAATTGCTATCTGAAACCAATAGGGCTTTCGTTTCAATTTTAATGTGATTCTCCAAAAAAATGATTTCATATAGTAGTCCTTTATGTCCTATCTGTTTGATTTTGACAATTTATTCCCATTG
>JAEWME010000054.1 GCA_023393265.1 Bacteroidota bacterium
GGTCACGCTGCCATGATTGGTTTGGAGCGAATGGCCGATCTGGTTGCTGAAAAAGGACTGCTCTTTGCCGAAGCTAAAGAAATAGTGAGGGCATCGACGCTGTTTACCACACACACACCTGTACCAGCCGGACACGATGCTTTCTATCAGGATATGTTCAGGAATTACATGCAGAAGTTTACCTCACGTCTGGGTGTTAGCTGGGAGGAATTCTGTAATCTGGGTAAAGCCAACGAATACGAAGATCATTTCAATATGAGTTACCTGGCCTGCAATCTTTCGCAGGGAATCAATGGGGTGAGCATGTTGCATGGTGAGGTTTCGAAAGATGTACTTAGCCCGCTTTACAACGGGTTCCTTCCTGAAGAAATAGAAATTGGCTATGTGACCAACGGGGTTCATTACGCAAGTTGGGCGGCCAAAGAATGGAAAGAACTTCACCTGAAATATTTCGGGAAAGACTTTATTGAAAATCAATTGGATTTTGATTTGTGGGAACGTATTTACCAGGTTCCCGATGAGGAAATCTGGAATATGAAGCAGACGCTGCGCGGAAAGACAATTAATTACATCAAGCAGCGGTTTACAAATACCTGGATTAAAAGAAACGAAAATCCGAAGCTCATTTCCGAAGTGCTTGGAAAACTGAATCCTGACGCGCTGACAATTGGTTTTGCCCGTCGCTTTGCAACATATAAACGAGCACATTTACTTTTCCGGAACCTGGAGCGCCTATCGAAACTGGTAAATAATCCGGAAAGACCAATTCAGTTTATTTTTGCCGGGAAGGCACATCCTGCTGATAAAGCAGGACAGGATCTGATCAAATATATTGTTGATATTTCTAAACGGCCTGAATTTGCAGGAAAAATACTTTTTGTTCAGAACTACGATATTAATCTGGCTAAAATGATGCTTCAGGGTGTTGATATTTGGATGAACACGCCAACACGTCCGCTTGAAGCTTCGGGTACATCAGGCGAAAAAGGGGTGATGAATGGAACCATCCACTTCTCGGTACTCGATGGATGGTGGGTTGAAGGTTATAAAAAGGATGCAGGATGGGCGCTTTCGCAGGAAAATGCTTATGATGTGACCGACCTTCAGGACCAGTTGGATGCTGAAACTATCTATAACATTCTGGAGGAAGAAATTTTACCGGCATTCTACGACAGAAATAAGGAAGGTGTGCCTACAAAATGGATTTCATATATAAAAAATACTTTTGCACAGGTAGCACCAAATTTCACTACAACACGCATGATACGCGATTATCACGACCGGTTCTACCGTCCGCAGGCTGAAAGATCGGCCCGTTTGATTGCATCGAATTACACGTTGGCCAAGGATATTGCCCGATGGAAACATTCGGTTTCGGAGGTTTGGAATCAGATTGAAGTGAAAAGTGTTCAGATTACCGATGGGATTACCAATGTACTGAAAATTGGTGAGAATTATCCGGCTCGTGTGGTAGTTGATCTGAAGGGACTGAAGCCTGAAGATATTGGTTTAGAAATGGTTATTACCGAGAATGGAAAAGATTCGGCTCCCGATTTGATTGATTGCCTGCAGTTTGAGGTTGAAAGTTCGGAAGGTTCAATGGTAACTTATAAGCTGAATTTACAACTGATGAATGCCGGTGCATTTGGATATGGCATCCGCATGTATCCGAAAAACAAGGAACTGCCTCATCGCCAGGATTTCCACTACATTAAATGGTTATGATTTTCATTGAATAATATAGGTAAAGGCGGCATTGATTGTCGCCTTTTTTTATTTTGAGCCGAATAATTTTTCCTGAAATTTTTGATATGTTCGGCGCAGATTTGGAGTGATTTAGCAGAAAATTTTCAAATGAAAAAGCATCTTTATCAAACCACTTTTCTGGCCATCGTAGCTTGTTTGCTTTGGTCGTCGGCATTTGTTGGTGTCAAAATCGGACTGAAATACCATACGCCTTTACAGTTTGCAGGTGTCAGGTTTATGATTTCAGGATTGATTTTGCTACCGGTTATCAGGCAAATGGGACGTTTTCGCAGGGAGGTGACCGAAAATTTTGGATATGTCCTGCTTATCGCTTTTTTGCAGGTTGTACTTCAATATGCCTTTTTCTACCTGGGTGTTAATTTGGTCCCTGCGTCCATTTCGGCTATGATTGTTGGTTCATCTCCGCTGTTTGTGGCATTGGCGGCTCACTTTACCATTCCAAACGACCGGCTGGATTGGGCGAAAGTTGCTAGCATTTTGCTGGGAATAGCCGGTGTTGCCATCATTTCGCTGGGGCGGAGTAGTTTGCCGTCGGGCGCCGAAATTGCGCTACTGGGTGTTGTATTTCTTTTGCTGAATAATGTGACTTCGGGAATCACCAATGTTGTTATTGCCCGAAAGAAACAAACGATTTCTCCTATGGTGCTTACTTCTGCCTCACTTTTCATCGGCGGACTGTGGATGTTTTTGATTTCTGTTCCGTTGGAAGGATTTCCAACGGCGGTTTTCCCGCCGGAATATTTTGTAGCTTTGGCTTGGCTCAGTTTTTTGTCGGCAGCGGCAATTACCATTTGGAATACACTGCTTCGGCGTCCCGAAGTAAAAGTTTCGGAGCTAAATGTTTGGAAATTTCTGATTCCGGTTTCAGGAGCAATTTTAAGCTGGGTTATTTTGCCTGATGAAAATCCGGACCTGATTTCGGTTTCAGGAATGATATTGATTGGTATTTCGCTGGTTATTTTGAATATTTCAGGCAGGTTCAGGAATAAATCCTGAAACAATTTTACTCCCCGATATTTCACAGTTAAACTAAACTCTTTCTAGAAAAATCGGATTGATAGTAATATTAAGATTTTGTTTATAAATCAATACATTTCTGGTGCTGTTTGATTGAATTTGATGTGAATATTTATTTTTGCCTTTCATAAAACTAGGGGCATCCTGTCATACAACATTTTTGTTTGTACACCATTCAAGTCGATAAATGTTAATTTCGGGGCGTCTAAAATCAACCGTAAAATTCAATTACCTAACAGCAACGCTGGTTGCACAAAATGTGAAATCTATGAATCCAATTTTTTGGCTTGTGCCGATTAGTTCTGTCATGGCATTGTCTTTTGCCTACTACTTCTTCACGCAGATGATGAAGGAAAGCGAAGGTACCGATACCATGAAAAAAATTGCAAAGCACGTTCGCGTTGGAGCGATGGCTTATCTTCGTCAACAGTACAAAGTTGTCGGGATTGTATTTATCGTCTTAACCATTTTATTTGCAATAATGGCTTACGGATTAAAAATTCAGAATCCGTGGGTGCCGTTTGCATTTCTCACCGGAGGGTTTTTCTCAGGTTTAGCTGGTTTCTTCGGAATGAAGACTGCAACATTCGCTTCAGCCCGTACTGCAAACGCAGCCAAAAACTCGTTGAATCACGGTCTTCGTGTGGCATTCCGTTCGGGTGCTGTAATGGGCCTCGTGGTAGTGGGATTAGGCTTGCTCGATATTTCACTCTGGTATCTTATTCTCAATCATTTTGTGGATGAAGCTGATACTTTCCACAAAATGGTAGTGATCACAACAACCATGCTGACTTTTGGTATGGGTGCTTCTACCCAGGCCTTGTTTGCCCGTGTGGGTGGTGGTATCTACACCAAAGCTGCCGACGTGGGTGCCGACCTTGTTGGTAAAGTGGAAGCTGGCATTCCTGAAGACGACCCGCGTAACCCCGCAACCATTGCCGATAACGTAGGCGATAACGTAGGCGACGTAGCAGGTATGGGTGCCGACCTTTATGAATCGTACTGCGGTTCGATACTTGCGACTGCAGCATTGGGTGCAGCCGCTTTTATGACCTCTCCTGAAGCGCAGTTCAACGCTGTACTTGCTCCGATGTTGATTGCAGCAGTAGGTATTTTGCTTTCAATTGTAGGTATTTTCCTCGTTCGTACCAAGGAAGGTGCCAGTATGCGCGATTTGCTCAAATCACTAGGACTTGGTGTGAATGTTTCTTCTGTCTTGATCGCAATTGCTTCATTTATTATTTTATATATGCTCGGTCTCGAAAACTGGCTGGGTATTTCTTTCTCGGTTATTGTGGGCCTTCTGGCTGGTGTAATCATCGGACAAACAACTGAATATTACACTTCGCACACTTACCGTCCAACTCAGCGGGTTGCCGAATCGTCGGCTACCGGTCCGGCTACCGTTATTATCTCAGGTATTGGTTTGGGTATGTTGTCAACAGCTATTCCTGTTATAACCATTGGCGCAGCCATTGCTCTCTCATTCCTTTCAGCAATTCATTTTGATGTAAAGAATATGCTTACAGGAGCAAACCTTAGTCTTGGGTTATACGGAATCGGTATTGCTGCTGTTGGTATGCTTTCAACTTTGGGCATCACTCTGGCAACCGATGCTTATGGCCCGATTGCAGATAACGCTGGTGGTAACGCCGAAATGAGCCACCTTGGCCCGGAAGTGCGCAAACGTACCGATGCGCTGGACGCTCTTGGAAACACCACTGCCGCTACCGGAAAAGGTTTTGCTATTGGATCTGCTGCGCTTACCGCTTTGGCACTTTTGGCTTCTTACATCGAAGAAATCAAGATTGCACTTATTCGCATGGGGCACAGTGTATTGATCATGTCAGATGGCGGAACTGTAGAGACAGCTAAAGCTTCAATCGTTGATTTCATGAATTACTACCAGATCAATCTGATGAATCCGATCGTTCTTGTAGGTATGTTTATCGGTTCGATGATGGCATTCCTTTTCTGTGGTCTGACGATGAATGCAGTAGGCCGTGCGGCCCAGAGCATGGTTGAAGAAGTTCGTCGCCAGTTCCGTGAAATTGCCGGAATTCTCGAAGGAAAAGCTGAGCCTGATTATGCCCGTTGTGTCGAAATATCGACAAAAGGTGCACAAAAGGAAATGATGCTTCCATCTCTTTTGGCGATTGCCGTGCCGATTATTGTAGGTTTAATTTTCGGTGTTGCAGGGGTAATGGGGCTTTTGGCAGGTGGACTTAGCTCTGGGTTTGTTTTGGCTGTATTTATGGCCAATGCCGGTGGAGCCTGGGATAATGCTAAGAAATACATCGAAGAAGGAAACATGGGAGGAAAAGGTAGCAACAATCACAAAGCTGCCGTTGTTGGCGACACTGTTGGCGACCCTTTCAAAGACACTTCCGGACCTTCACTAAACATCCTGATTAAGCTGATGAGCATGGTTTCAATCGTAATGGTTGGATTGACTGTTGCTTACAGCTTGTTCTAAAAATCATTGAATATAAGGTGGTTTACTGCATGAAAATGGTTTTTAGTAAACTGCTTTCCTGAAATGACCCCGGTACTCAAATGCCGGGGTCATTTTTTTAGAGATTTGCTGAACAATTAACGATAAAAAGAAGTTTATCTTTCGAATCGGAAACACTAAAACCAAAAAATATGGCAGATCTATCAACAACCTACATGGGCGTCAAATTAAAAAATCCATTGATTTTGGGCGCCAGCAATTTGGTAACAAAACCCGAAGTAATTAAAGAACTTGAGGAGGCAGGGATTTCGGCCATTGTTTACAAATCGCTTTTCGAAGAGCAAATCCAGCTTGAGAGCCTGCAACTCGATGAAGAGTTGAACGAGTATGCAAACCGGAATTCGGAGATGGGAAAAATCTTTCCTGATATTTCGCATGCCGGGCCCAAAGAGCATCTGCATAACCTGAAGAAGCTAAAGCAGGCAACCACGGTGCCAATGTTTGCCAGCCTGAATGCTATATATGAGCCTAGCTGGGTTGAATATGCCAAAGCACTTGAGGATACGGGAGTTGATGGCCTTGAACTGAATTTGTATGCCACACCCGGCTACTTTGAGGTCGGTGCGTCTTCGATTGAAGACAAACAATATCAGATTGTTAAGAGTGTGAAAAAAGCGGTTAAGATTCCGATTAGTGTTAAGCTAAGCCCATTTTACACAAATACGCTGAATTTTATAAAGAAACTCGACGAAGCTGGAGTAGATGGGTTCGTGCTTTTCAACCGGTTTTTTCAGCCGGAAATTGATATTGAAAGTGAGTTGTTTCACTTTCCGTGGGAACTGACTCAGTCGCGGGATAGTCATTTGTCGCTTCGCTATGTAGGTTTGCTACACGGAAATACGGAAGCCGGAATTTGTGCCAGCCGCGGAATCTACACATCCGACGATGTTATTCAGATGATTCTGGCTGGTGCCGATGCGGTGCAAATTGTGTCGACTGTATACAAGAATCAACCAGCTTTCGTGAAAACAATCCTTTCTGAAATTCAGGGCTGGATGAAGAAAAAAGAATATAACTCGTTGTCCGATTTCAGGGGAAACCTGTCGCGCAAGAACCTGAAAGATCCATTTTCGTATCAGCGGGCACAATACATTGATATTCTGGCAAAATCAGAAGAGATATTCAAAAAATATCCGATGGTTTAGGGAATGAAAATATGATATAAGTAAAACGAGGCTGTCCAAAAAGAAAAAGTGGACAGCCTTTGTTTTGTTGTAGCAGTACTTATCGTTAATCCTTATTTCTAAAAAAAGTGTCTCATTTTTAAAACTTATTTATTCCAGTTTCAAAACCTGGTACGAATGTGGTTTCAGCTCCAAATTTAAAATGGTTCGCGAAATGGGCGGTTTCCTGAAACTGGTGTAGAAATTTCGCTTCTCTCCTGAAATTTCTTTGTTGGTAATCAGGTCGGTGCCTTTCGTGAAGCCATCGTTGAGCCTGAGTTTGACTTGCTGTGTTTTGTCGGAGAATGATTCAACGATGACGGTATTGTTGTCGTAAACAAAAAGGCTGGTGTATCCGGGTGCTTCCAGCAGGGCCGGCATGCCGGGCATCAGGGTTTCCTTAATTTTCGACAGCACGTCGACAGGCATCCGGTAGAGATCAATTACATTGTCAGGAATGGTCAGCACATACAATTTGCCTTTCGAATAATCGCCCCGGTGCAGGATGGGCCAGCCGTTGGTGTGATCGAATGCCGAAACCACTTCCCACGAATCGTTGGTGATGTATCTGATCTGTGGAATAATCATTGCCTCGTCGATCAGTGCGTGAGATCCCCAGCCTGTAGCGAACTCTTTTACTGAAGCTTTTTCGTCGCCGATCCGAAGCTCTACAATATCGCTCAAACCTTTGTTTTGCATGGCTTTCAAAAATCCTGAAGTGACCATGATGTCTTTTCCTGATTGCAGTTGTTTCTTGATTTTTGCGATGATTTCCGGATCAAAACTGGCCTGCTGCGTCAGAAAAACGATCGGATCATTTTCCGGAAAAACAGGCACGATATCCATCGGTATTCCAATCATTCCCATGTAGTTTGGCAGAAAATCCTCGCCCACCGAGTGATAAGGTTTGTAGGTTTTCACACCCATCGGGTTGCCAAGTTTATCCATGAAACGATCGATGGTTTCGAAGGTGTAGCCAGCCGCGCGGGCAAAACTGGTTGGCAGCAGCATTTGGCCGTTTTTATCCGGAACGGGCTTCATCATCTCGTCGTAGTTGAAGCTGCAAATTTCGTGGTTTTGCCAATCGGCACGATCGTTCTTCGTGAGTGGCCGCTGCATTTGCCTGAAATCAAAGAGCGTAATCTCCGGAGCTTTGGCAAAAATTGTCAGCCAAAGTTGTTCGGCGTAACGGTCCATTGATGTGGCGCCGCCGGTATCAACCCATCCGCCGCCGTTTTTACCTGGTTTCAGGTTGTTGAAATAACGGTAGGCAAGGTATCCAAGGTATTGTTGAAGGTGCTGGTTGCTCGACGGGTCGCGCGTTTCGGTACCAGTGTAGATGCCGTCGAACATGTTGGGTTCGGCTTCGAGGTTAAAACCGCAACCCTGAAAATGATCGTACCAGTTTGGATATTTCACCACCACTTTAATGTTGGGATTTACCGCTTTTGCCGGATCGATAATCAGCTCTTTGGCGGCTTTGGCCATCAGGTCGAGCCGGAAATCGGTCCAGCTCCGGTTGCCTTTCGCTTTGATACACAAATCGCATTTACAGTTGGTGAAAAAGAAATCGTCGAGGATAAGTTCGTCAAAATGTTTGGCGGTGAATTCCACTATTTCTTTAATTTTTTTCCGGTGCTCCGGATTAGTGTAGCAAAAAGTCTGGAAATTATTGCCTTCGTCAACCGTGAGGGTAATTCCACCTGCTGTTTTTACCCCACGGCTTTCGAAGAAATTTTTGGCTTTCAGGAGGGTTGCTTCATCAACCACCAGCAAATCACGGTGCGTTTCGAGGTAAATTTTATCGACATGTACCTGTCGGGTGATTTCGTCCCAGATTGGTTCGAGCCATTTTTCGTCTCCCATTTTCACTGTTTCGTAGGCCCTCGAATACACCGAAACCTGGAAATTTTTATAGTTACCCCCAGCAAATGCCGAAAGCAGGCAGCCCATCATCAGGAGACAGGCTAATAAATTCTTTTTCATATCATTTAGTTTGTTAGGTTTTGTAATTTATTTCGCCACATAGCCAGCCAGTGCATACACCAGCGCGGCTTGCCAGTTGATGGCAATTTCGTTGGTCGTGTAGTCTTCCTGTTTATCGTGCCAGCCGGTTGCATTTTGTCCGCCGCCAACGATGTAACCCGGCCACGGCTCTGTTTCGTTGTCGGAGCCCGACCGGCGGTCGTGCGGATTCATCGGCGGATTGATGCCCAGCCCTGTTACATACGAGCGGTTATAGAAATTGCGGCCAAACAGGTGATCGATGGCATCCTGTGAGGCCTTCCTGAAAACTTTGGATGGATCGATTGCATTGGCCACATTCAGGTTGAGAACCTGACGTGCAACCGTTCCGTTACAGCCCCAGTAGTATTTTGCGCCTAGCGGTCTGCCGTATACATCGGCTCCGGCTTTCAGCGAAATAACATTGGCCACGTCAATAATATTTTTGCGGATGGTTTTCAGTATCTCCGGATTTCTGCCCGCTTTTTTCGATAGGGCATATTCAAACATTCCCAGGTTCGAAACATCTCCCCAGTCCCAGTCTTCATCTATCTTGAATTCCATTTTCGTCGCACGGTCTTCAAAATCTTTCAGATATTGGTCATTTCCCGTTGTTTCCCACATCTCGGCGGCGGCCCACAAACGGTCGTCGGGATCGGAGGTCTGGTAGCCACCTGTCCTGAATTCGCCCTGCATAAACCGTTTGTTGTCAGGATTTTCCTTCAGAAATTTGTAGCTCACTTCGGCTGCGTCGAGGCATTTCTTTGCATATTCCTTGTCGTAAGGCTCAAAATAGCGGGCAGCCTGGGCCATCATGGCCACGAAATCAGCTGTTGCTGCCGAACTCCAATCTGTGAAATATCTCTTTTCCTTGTCTTCTTCGGGTTTGATGAATCCTGAGAAATTTTTGCGGGTCAGTTTGTGCGACACTTTTCCCGAGCCGTCGGTGTATTGCATCGTAAAAAGCCAGTCGGTTTCCCATTTCATCTCTTCCAGAAATTCAGGATAACCACTGGCTGTGGCGGGTAAATCGAGTTTGAAATTTTTCAGCTTATCCTGAAACTGGTCCCAGGCCATGAACATCATGCCAACCGTAATTCCGGCATTAACGACATATTTTCCATAGTCTCCGGCGTCGTGCCAGCCTTTGATCCCGTCGCGCCGCTGATCGGGTTTTCCCTGGTAATCTTCGTAGCCATCGTCGAGGTGGCAGGCGGCATGCTCAAAATGATGACCGTCATGGTCGCCCGAAACAGCCGTTCCGCAGCGCCAGAGGTAGAAGGCTCTCATGGCAGTATAAAATGCCTTGTTGTAAACAGTCGGCGATATTTCGAATTCGGTTGATTTGGCTCCTTCAGTAGTCTCGATGTAGTATTTTCCGGATTTGGAAAGCGAGGAGAAATCAGCAATGCAAACCGTTTGGTCGACATCTTTTTGCGCTACTGGGTTCGATAGTTTTCCTTTGAATACAACCGATTGGTCTGAGGTTTTTTTCACAACAAAAGACGAAGACTCTCCAATAACAGAAGCCTTTTTGTCCGATTGAGGCAGAAATCCGAGCGAGTTCAGGTGTATTTGCTGTTCCTGGGCAAACGTTGCCGGTAGGAAGCCGGAAAGAAAAATCAGGATTAAAAAAGCAGATTTTTTCATGATGGTCAGGTTAGTTTTATTGTAATAATTACAGTATGATGTAAAATTAAATAAAACTCTGATAGTTTAAGCTACCCGAAAAAATGTTTTACATTATTTTTTTGAGTTTTTTTGGATTGGAATTCAGTAGCTTATGCTGCTTCAGAATACGGTGCAATTCATGATTACCTACACCATTTCGATTGTCACTTTTTTGAAGAATTTCTTCTCAAGTAGTTGCACAATTCGTTTCACCACAAACTTGCGCATTTCCAGTTCAACCGGTTGGTCGGGGTCCTGGTGTGCCCAGTTGATGCGGGTGCCAACGATGATGTGGATGATGTCGTGCTGGACAAGTAGTTTCACAACCTCTTCCGGAGGGCTGTCGCCTGGCCTGATTTTGCTGTTAAAATTTTCCAGAATTTCTTCTACCCGGCCGAGCGTCAAAATGCCCTCGGTTACGATTTCGAAGCCTTCCATCTTTGCGGCAGGAGGAAGTGTTTTTTCCGAAAACCGGTGTTGGATATTGATATCGATATTGAGCTCCCGGGCGATGATCTCCGCGGTTGTACCCCCGCAGATAATTTTCTTACCCGGAAATTCCTGGATGCGGCGGACAAAGTCGGCGTCTTTAATTTTATAAAAAGGAGGTCCGGTAATAAGCATAAACTCTCGCGGCTTCCGAAAATAAACGACACCACAACTGGCATCGTCGCGTATTTCGAACGAGTCGTTCATCGATGCCTGGTTTAATATTTTCCGCGCCAGTTTGGCGGCCGATATTTCAAACTCTCTCGAAATCTGATTTTTAACAAAATTGCCGATATTTTCAAGTCCCCAGCCGGTTGGAAACCTTGGACTTCCAAGTCCGGACTGCACAATACCATCAGTCATGAAAAGGATGCGATCTTCGAGCATGGGTGTAAATTCTCTGATCCGGAGAATTTTGCCCGCATTTTCTTCTCCCCTGATTGGTATCTGAAATTCAGCCGGATTGTATGGTTGTCCCATCCTGAAAATGATCGATCTAGGGTTGTCATAGTTAATAATCCGGACAGGCCCGTTTTCTTCGATTTCGATGATGGTGAAGGTGGCGTAACTCTCTTTCCCGTCGATGCTTTTGGGCAGAGCCCGCATGAAAATGTTGGCAGCAACTTCTGGTTTAGTATGGAAGGAAGTGTAATTCAGGGCCATCGATGTTGTCAGTGTTGCAAGAACATTGGCTTTTACGCCGTGCCCAATTCCATCGGAAAGCACCAGAATTGTTCGCCCTTCTGCTTTTATTTGGCGCGAACTGAAAACGTCGCCGCAAACCACCTGACCGTGACGGTTGGTCTGCTGCATATCAACTTCTATGTGGTAATCGGCCATGTTTCGGGTTCAGAATTTCAGGTCTATCAGCAAGTCATTTTCATTCATTCGTTCTGTCAATTTTTAATCATCCTCACCGTATTTGTACGATTCGATGATCGAATTGAGCAGTTCTTCGGTTTGCGAAGCATTGTCTCCCAGTAAAAAAGCGATTTTTTGTACCGTTTCCAGGTTTTGCCGGTTGACACGCTGTGCCCGGCTGATGATTTCTTCGCGAACCAGAGCCGGGGCCGACATGTCGCGGATAAGCGCACCTACAACCCGATGTTTGTAAATGGTGATGACCGATACATGCAACAGCTTGTTCTGGATTTTCAGGTCGCGTTCAATTAAATTTTCTCCTGAAGCAATGGCAGAGGAAAACATTTTATAGATCACGTCGGGCACGAGTTCCTGCAGGTCAGCACCACGCAAACCCGGAATGGTTTCGAAAAGTTCTTCAGTTTCAGGACCGAAAAGTTTGGCAAATCCTTCATTCGAGTCTACAATCCTGAAATTGCTGTCGATGATTACAATTCCAGCCCTGATTTTGTGCATCATGGCCGAGGCGATAACAGAAGCTTCGCGGGCTTTTTCCAGTTTTTGTTCTGCTTTTTTGCGCTCGGTAATGTCGAAGATAGATCCCACGATACCGACAATTTCGTTCCGGCTGTTTCGGATGACAGCTTTGTTGAACACAACATCGCGCAATGTGCCGGTTGCATCTCTGAATTTGGCTTCGTAGTTCTGATCGCCCGGACTGTCAAAAAGTTCCTGATCACGTTTGGCATAGATTTCGGCTATTTCGAAAGGCTGAACGTCGAAAACTGTTTTTCCGATAATCTGCGATTTGGAAAGCCCGAGCATTTTTTCCTGGGCAATGTTA
Organism: Bacteroidota bacterium; assembly: GCA_023393265.1. Classification (GTDB taxonomy): domain Bacteria; phylum Bacteroidota; class Bacteroidia; order Bacteroidales; family Prolixibacteraceae; genus Aquipluma. Next base: position 12,332 of record JAEWME010000054.1, read on the forward strand.
CAAGCCAGGTAAACGCCTTGCCGATCGCGATAAAAAATAGGAATTGGCAGGGCGTCAATAATTTTCTGGTTTAGTTCAGGGTCGTCGATAAAGCCTTGGTGCGATGGTTTTTCTTCGTAAATCATAGCTTGCTAATTTCGAAATTAAATTACGAAACCATTTGGTAATATTCAACTTTTATTGTTCTTGCTTAATTTTTGAGTCCTTTCCGGTTCAGTTCCAATCGCTTCCGCTGGTTAGGCTTTATCTCCTTTTATGCAGCTATTGACTTTGGGTAAAATCAATCTAAATAAGGGCTCCGAAAGGGTTTTGTCACTGCTATTCAGCGAATTTTTCAGAAATTTGCCAAAATCCTATAATAACATAAATGAAGCTAAGAGAGATCGCCGCAATTTTAAATGCAACGATATCATGTGGTGCTGAAAAACTGGAGGAGGAAGTGGAAATGGGATACAGCTCCGACCTGATGAGTGATGTATTAACTCTGGATACCGATAACCTGGTGTTGATTACCGGGCTGGCCAACCTTCAGGCTATTCGCACCGCCGAAATGGCTGACATTCGGGCAATCGTTTTTGTTCGCAATAAAAAGGCAAGCTTCCAAATGCTTGAACTGGCTACAGAAAACGACTTGTGTATCCTCGAATCGCCATATTCTATGTTTAAATCGAGCGGACTTTTATTTCAGGCGGGATTGAAACCGGTGTACTGATTAACGATTTACCAATTAACCTGAAGAAACCTGAAACTTGAAACTTAATTTTTCCATACGCGGTGGCGATTTTACTCAGGCTGGGACAGCTTCGAGCGAAGTGAAGAAAGTGCTGAAGCAGTTGGGTATCGACCCACATACAATCAAAAGCATCGTGATTGCTTTGTATGAAGCAGAGGTAAACGTAGTGGCTCATGCTTTTAGCGGGCAGGTTGAGATTAATATTGACGAAAATAAAATACAGATGCTGGTTTCCGACGAAGGTCCAGGCATTCCGGATGTGGAACTGGCTATGCAGCCTGGGTTTTCTACGGCGAGCAAAAAAGTAAGAGAGATGGGGTTTGGCGCCGGAATGGGTTTGCCAAACATTAAAAAGAATACCGACGAAATGGATATTAAAACAGAAGTCGGGAAAGGGACAATGCTTAAAATGGTGAATTATTTTTCATGAGCGAACTACCCAAATATCACGCGTTGAAAGTGGATGCACAGAAGTGCATCGGGTGTACGCATTGCATGAAGTCGTGCCCTTCCGAAGCCATTCGTGTGATAAAAGGCATTGCCGTGATCGACTACGACCGTTGTGTCGACTGCGGGCAGTGTCACCGGGTTTGTCCGTCCGGAGCTTTTTACATTGTTCAGGACGACCTCGCCCAAATCAAAGCTTTCAAATATCGCGTGATTCTTTTCCCTTCAATTATGATTGGCCAGTTTCACGAAAAATACTCCGAAACGCAGATATATGAAGGACTGAAAAGAGTTGGCTTTACGCATGTTTACGAAGTGGAACAGCCCATGCAGGTACTCATCGATTCTATTCAGGAGGTGCTGAAGAATAATGAAACTGAGAAACCAGCCATTTCAATTTACTGTCCTGCCATTGTTCGTTTGATTCAGGGCCGTTACCCATCGCTGACCGAAAATCTCATTCTCCGGAAAACACCACACAACCTGGCGGCACATTTTGCCATAAAGCAACTATTGCTCGAAGGCGCGCAGCGCGACGAAATAGGCTTGTTTTATGCCACGCCGTGCATTGCCAAAATTGCTTCGGTAAAAAGCCCGGTGGGAGAGAAGGAGTCGGTGGTCGATGGCATCATCAACATGAATCACCTGTACAACGAAGTGATGAAGGTGATTCAGGAAAAAACCGACGTTGACAACTCACAGCAACGCGAAAACCTCTCGCGCGAAGGCATTTTGTGGAGCCTGCCGCGTGGCGAGTCGCGTCATTTTGGTTCGCGCAGCATGGCTGTCGACGGTATTCACAATGTTGTCCGCATCCTCGAACGGGTGGAAAATGATCAGCTTCCAGGCATCGACTTTTTGGAGCTTCGCGCTTGCGATCAGAGTTGTGCAGGTGGTATTTTGCTCACTGGCGACCGTTTCATGACTACCGAAAGGCTCGAACGGCGCGCCTTGCGTTATCCGGAGGCAAAACACATTCCGGATTCGGTGATAAAAGTTGACACAGAAAAACTAAAACAACGGCTGGTGCTCGACCCCATTGAGCCCAAGCCTCACTATATATTTGGGCGCGACCGCCAAAAGGTGATGGAGAAAATGAGTAAGGCGCAACGCATTGTTTGCTTCCTGCCCGGAATTGATTGTGGCGCATGTGGCGCTCCCAATTGCCATGCTTTGGCTGAAGATATGGTGAACGGAAAAGCTAAGATGTCGGACTGTGTTTTCCTTCAGCAGAAATGGGAAAACGAAGGTCGGATTGACTCAAATAAAGCGTTCCTGAATCTTGAAAAAAAGTGGGGAACCGACAGATTTAATGCAGATTGTAATAAAAGAGGAAAAAGAAATGAAGGTTTCTGATTTAGTTGAAAAACTGGGATTAACGGTTTTTTCGGGCCGCGATGGCCTTGATCGGGAGATCAAAGGAGGATATGTATCTGACCTGTTGAGTGATGTGATGGGAAACGCCAAAGAAGGCGAAGTCTGGATCACGCTTCAGATACACCAAAATGTAATGGCTATTGCCTCACTGAAAGACCTGGCTGCCGTGATCCTGGTAAACGGATTGACTCCACAGGAAAATACCAAACGATATTCGAACGACGAAAACATACCGGTTCTCGGAACAAACCTTTCGACCTTCGAAATTGCGGGCAAACTGTACCAAACCTACACGCAGCAAACATGAGAACATTCCGGACTGATCTCCATATCCACACGGTTTTGTCGCCCTGCGGCGATTTGGAAATGAGTCCGGCTCAAATTGTGTCGCTGGCAAAAGCCCGTGGGCTCGACATCATCGGCATTACCGATCACAACAGCACCCGCCAGTGCAGGCTGGTTTGGGAACTGGGGCAAAAAGCCGGACTGACGGTCATTCCCGGTTGCGAAGCCACCACCCGCGAAGAGGTTCACTGCCTGTGTCTTTTCCCCGGTTTTGAAGCGCTCGAAGCTTTTCAGGATTTTGTTGATCAACATCTTACGATCATC
>JAEWME010000061.1 GCA_023393265.1 Bacteroidota bacterium
CTACCGGGTTGTTTTAACACTTTACCTACTGGAAGGATTTGATCACGAGGAGATTGCACAAATACTAAATATTTCGAACGGCTCGTCGAGATCGCAGTTTCTAAGGGCAAAAATTAAACTCAGGGAAATGCTTTGCAAAGAGGAAATGTTTGAATACAATTAAAACCTCAATTTGGAAGATTTAAGGATGAATTGTCAAATGGCTACAGGCGGGAATAAAAAATTGAACTTGAAATGAACAAGGATATGAACGACGAATTGGAAAGATTAATCTTAGATAACAGGGATTCCATTCAGGATGACGAACCATTGGAAGGGCATTTCGGGCGCTTTGAAGCGAGGCTTCAGAAAGCATCCAAACCTGTCCGGAAAATCAATTTTCAGCTTATACTGAAAGTTGCAGCAGTGCTTGTTTTCGCTTTGCTGGCAGTGAACCAGGCGCGTTTGTGGCTCAAACCTGAAAAGGAGATTCCGCTCTCTTTAGGATCGATTTCGCCGGAATATCGCGAAGTTGAATTCTACTACACCAATGCCATTCAGGGGGAAATGAAACAATTTGAAAAATTCAGAAAAGATGGGCTGATTTCAGAATCGGAACAGAAAGCCATCGAAAAAGAGCAAGCTGAATTTGACCAAATGTATCAGCAACTACTGGCCGACCTGAAGGCAAACCCGAATGATGAGCGCGTTATTAATGCCATGCTCGAATATTACCAATCGAGAATAAACGTTATAACTCTCATTATCAATAAACTTAAAGACGCCAAACAACAAAAGAATAAGGAACACGGAAAATCGGTTTAATTCGGGCTGGAAATAGCAGAACCTGGAAAGCAGACTTCAACTAAAACAAAATACCATGGCGTACAATAAAATTCTAAAACAAAAACTAAAATTCAGACAAATGAAATCAATATTTTACCTTATCACCTTTCTGCTGATTCTGCCTGTGATGCAGAGTCTTGCTTCGGGAGCAGAATATTCTAAAACCATAAAAAAAGGCTGGCTAAAAAGCGGAGTGTCTACTTTGCGAATTTCGAACAGATTTGGAGAAGTACGCCTCAACGACATGGGTGGCGATTCGGTAACTATCCGTGTAAAAATCACGGTTGATAATGGCTCCGAAAGTAAAGCCCGCTCGTTGATGGACAAAATCCAGATTAATTTTGATAAAACTGGAGGAACGGTCAGTGCTGAGACATCTATTGGTGACGATTTTAAGAATAACCAATCGTTTTCTATCGACTATCTGGTGAATGTTCCAAAAGACAAAGATCTTGAAATTACCAACAAATATGGAAATGTTGTGCTGGCTGATCTAGAGGCAAAAGGTGCCTTCGACGTTGCTTACGGCTCATTAACCGGAGGCAAGCTGAAATCTCCTTCAGGAAGTCCAATAAGAATGGAAATTTCCTATGGAAAAGCAGATATCGAAACTGCTAACAGCATGGAGGTTGGCATTAAGTATTCGAAACTAATCGCCAGTGAAATTGGGCAACTGAGACTCGACTCCAAGTATTCAACACTCAATGTCCACAGCATAAACAATTGCATTATCGACTCGAAATACGATAGTTTTAACTTCGATGAAGTCGACCGGATGCGAGCTACATCACGATATACCAACTATAAAATTGGATTACTCTCAGGAAGCTTCAATCTCGATACAGGCTATGGTTCGGTACGCATCAACCGTGTAGAGTCCAGGTTCAGCGAGATAACCATCACAAACAGCTACGGCGGAATTAACATCGGCCTCAACAACCTGAATTACAAGCTTAAAGCCGACTGCAACTATTGCGACGTTGCCTATCCCGAAGACCGATTCAGGGGGAACCGGGCGAGAGAATCTCACAGCATCACCGTCGATGGAAACATAGGAACAGGAGGCGGAACAGTTTCGATTACAAGCCGTTATGGAGGAATTAAATTATTCGATTAAGAACCATTTTTTTATAAATCAGAAAACCGCGGGCGGCAAAAACGTTCGTGGTTTTTATTTTCTATCTTTAAAAGAAAAAACAGAGGTGGAAACAGCCCTTCAATTAATTGCTTTTAATATCCCCTTTCCTGCCGACTACGGTGGAGTTATCGATATTTTTTACAAATTGAAGGCACTCTCGGAAGTCGGGATTTCTATCAACCTGCATTGCTTCGAGTATAACCGGCCACAAACCGTAGCACTAGAGAAATACTGCGCGAAGGTTTCTTATTATCCTAGACACAAAGGCGTTCGCTGGCAGTTTTCAACTAAACCATATATCGCAGTTACCAGACACAACGATCAATTAATCAAAAATATATCCGGAAACAATTCTCCCATTCTATTCGAAGGACTTCACTCCTGTTATTATCTCGACCATCCGGCGCTAAAAAACCACCTAAAAATGGTTAGAACACACAACATCGAACACGAATATTACCACAATTTATACCGGGCAGAAAATAACCTGTTTAGAAAAATATTCTTTTCGGTAGAAGCAGCAAAACTGCGTGTTTACGAAAAAATCCTGAAAAATGCCGATCATCTGCTTTGCATTTCACCCAACGACAATCGCTACTTCGACCATAAATTCGGCAATTCTCACTTCATTCCGGCTTTTCATCCTTTCGACGCGATCAGCTCGAAAAGCGGTGTAGGCAAATATGTTTTGTTTCATGGAAATTTGTCTGTCGCCGAAAACAGTCAGGCCGTAGATTTTTTAGCCGGAAAGGTTTTTGGAAAATTGAACATACCGGTTGTTGTCGCCGGGAAAAATCCTTCAGAAAAACTGACCAGGAAACTTACCTTGTTGCCCAATGTCAGGCTCATTATCAATCCTGAAAATGAAGAAATGGATAGGATCATCAGGGATGCACACATCTGCATTCTACCGACTTTTCAGGATACCGGATTAAAACTTAAGCTTCTGGCGTCGCTATTCTCCGGAAGGTTTTGCGTGGCAAACGACCTGATGGTCGCAAAAACAGGATTGGAACATCTTTGTCACATTGCCAATTCGCCTGAAGAAATGATTGAAACAATCAATGAACTTGCTACCAAAGAATTTGACTTGGAGGAAACGGAGAAACGCAGCTTAATACTCGAAGATACCTTTTCCAATCACCTGAATGCCTTAAAGATAAAGCAGCTCATCTCGAAATAAGTTATTTGCGTTTTGCTGCCCGCTTTTTAAGCACACCGCGGTTTACCGGGCTCTCCTTTTTGGGATTTCTCCGTCCGGGGCCACCCAGGTTAACTTTTTTATTTTTAGCCTTTTTTTCGTGAAAAGCCCCAGCCGATCCATCGAGCGATTTTGGCTTGGTTAGGTAATCCTTATCGAACAAAACAGGTCGCTCCTCTTCAGTAAAAACATTTGAAATCTTCAAATTTTCAGGTAAAGCCAACTCCTGAACCGGGCGACCGACGAACTCCTCAATTTTTTCGAGCAAACGCATTTCAGGCTCATTTACCAACGAAATGGCTACGCCGGTTTTGTCGGCACGTCCAGTCCTCCCAATTCTGTGAATGTAATCCTCGGCAATTTCAGGAACCTCGAAGTTAACAACATGCGAAACGTCCGGAATGTCCAAGCCACGTGAGGCCACATCGGTCGTTATTAAAATTCGGGAGTCTCCCCTTTTGAAACGCTCCAGCGAGTTAATGCGGTAATTCTGAGATTTATTCGAGTGCAGAACTACAATCTCTTCAGGAAACTCAGTATCAAGCATTTCAAAAATACGATCGGCCATATGCCGCGTCGAAACGAAAATCAGCACTTTGGTAAAACTGTCGCCAGCTAGTAATATTTTAAGCAGATCAACTTTGGTGTAAAAGTTCGGAACAGCATAAAAATGCTCGGCTATCTGATCCTTCGAGTTCGTTCCGTCTTCAATGGCAACCATCTCTGGTTCTTCGAAATAATCAACGATGAGCTTTTCCACTTCTTCCGTCAGCGTCGCCGAGAACATCAGATTTTGTCGTTTCACCGGCAAACTATCCAGAAAATTAATAAGTTGCGCCCTAAAACCAAGGTTGAGCATTTCGTCCACTTCATCAATCACCAGTTTCTGAATCGACTTAACCCGCAAAACACCGGTATAAACCAAATCGACCAAGCGACCCGGAGTTGCTACCAACAAATCCATCCCTTCGTAAACCGACTGTTTCTGAGTATTGATATTTGTTCCGCCGTAAACACCCTTAATCCTGACATTCATATACTTTGCCAGCTTTTCGGCTTCAGCACAAACCTGCAAAACCAGTTCACGGGTAGGAACAATAACTAAAATCCGCGGATGCTTTTGATCAGAATACTTCAACTGCCGAAATATCGGAAGCAGGTAAGCCAGCGTTTTGCCTGTACCAGTTCGGGCGATTCCAACAGCATCGCGCCCCGACATTACTACCGGATAAATTTGCTCCTGAATGGGCGTCAGGTTCTGGAAACCCTGATCGTTAATGGCATTCAGCAGCGGCGTATTCAAATTCAATTCCTGAAAAGTCACAGTTTCTTAATTTTAGGAGTTGCAAAGATAGCCGTAAAACAATCGGTTCGCAAACCATACATTTGACTACGCTGTGTCAACCACCACTGCCTGTTTTTTGTTTATACCTCAAAATAAAAACCATGATGGAATATAAAATCAATCTATACGAATTTGGCCAGCGACCGGCCGTTACACTTCCCTCTCCCCAAATGCTTGAAATTCTTCAGGAAACAGGAATCCGGAAGATGGTCAGTGATCACTATAATCTACTTAGTCAAAGCGAAATAAAACATCTGTTTCCCCGTATCGAGGAACAATTGGAAAAAGCCAAACAACGTTCCTCCGACTTCTTTATCCAGATATTAGGCGGGCACCCTTACTTTAATGAAAACCGTGGAAAACCCATGCTAGTCAGTCGCCATGCACCATTTACCATCACAGAACAAGACCGAATCGTCTGGTTAAAATGCTATGTAAAAGTTCTCTCCGGACTAAATTTACCCGAACCCATTTTGAAATCATTTTGGGATTATCTGAATGTCTTTTCGTTCTGGATGGTAAACTCTCCTGAAACAAAATCTGCGACACAAGAAAAATAACATTCTGAAATTCAAAATAATAAATAGTAAAGAATTTTAAAGAGCAACTAAAAACCTGATTCATAAACATATTTTATAAACCAGATTTTTTTCCTAAATTTTTGCAGATAAAAAGAAGCAAATAAAATGGGGAAACATGGAGGAGAATAAGAACGGAGAAAATCAGGAAAATTTTTATCAAAGCGCCCAACAAAATTTTGGACATTTTCTGCTTCAAAATGTAACAGATCCGGTAGTTATTGTCGAGGGTCTCAAAATTATTTCATGCAACGAAGCAGCCATTAATTTCTATGAGGTAAAATCGGCCGATGTGCTAATTGGTCGGTTCCCATTTGAAAACAGCCCTGATTTGCAGAACGATGGCACTCCAAGCCTTTTAAAAGCTGATATTATTCTTCGAGATTTCGTAACAGGTGAACAGCTAAAGTTCAACTGGAAATTTCAAAAACGAAACAAGGCTACATTCGATTGCGAGGTGCTTTTATCGGGCTTTCACGGAGAAATATCCAACCTCATTTGCCTGATCATTAAAAATATTGACAGTAACGACATCGATAAGTTTGAAAGCCAAAGGCAAATTGATTATTTCAAGGGCATGCTTGAGGCAATTCAGCAACCAGTTTTCATCAAAGACAAAGATCTTCGGTACATCTATTGCAACCAGGCATTTATAAAACTTATTGGCAAAACGCGTGAAGAAATAATTGGCTCTGATGTTTTTACAGTTATCCCATCGGAAAGGGCCGAAAATTATCATAAGGCAGACCTCGATTTGCTGGAATATGGTGGGTTCAGAGTCTTCGAAAGCCATTTCGAACATTCAGACAAGTCGGAACAGAATATCATCATTCAAAAACAATTGCTGAAAGATCAGCGTGGCGAGATCATAGGCATTGCCGGCATACTCGAAGATATTTCAGGATTGAAAAAAAGAGTGCATGAACTGACATTAAAGGAAAATAAATACCAACGAATTTTTGAAAACGTTCAGGACGTTTTTTACCAGACCGACCTGAATGGAATCATAACGGAAATAAGTCCTTCAATCAGAAGATTCTCAGATTTCATTGATTACAACGTCATTGGGGAATCCATTACTCAGTTCTACTATTATCCCGAGGAGCGCGAGATTCTGTTGAGTAAGCTTAAAGCCGAAGGCGAGATTTTTGATTACGAATTACTCATTAAAGGCAAAAACGGTCAGGCCCTTTGGGCTTCGCTGAATGCACACTTGTGGTATGATGCGAAAGGCAATGTTGCCGGAACAGAGGGAACCATACGAGACATAACCAAGCGGAAACAGATAGAGCAAGAATTACGCGAAAGCGAAGAACGCTACCGGACATTCTTTTACGGATCGCCCGACGCCATTTTTCTGGCTGACATCGAAACCGGCATGATCATCGATGCAAATCCGGCCGCCGCCAGACTGTTGAAAATGCCGGTCGAAGACATCATAAAATTGCACCAAACCCGGCTTCACCCAAAAAACAAGGAAGAACATTCACGTAATGCCTTCAACACCAACTCACAAAAAGCTCAGGAAAAGCAAAAAATAAGTGAAACTTTTGTTCAATGTTCTGATGGTACTGTGATACCGGTAGAAATTTTGGCCAATCGTATTCATGTAAATGGAAGATCGGTACTTCAAGGTGTTTTCAGAAATATCTCGGATAGGAAAGCTGCGGAAGAACGTTTGCGCGAAAGCGAAATAAAATACCGTACACTTATAGAAACCTTGCCTGACGGCGTTTACAGAAGCACAGCAGAAGGCAAATTTGTAGAGGTGAACGATGCAATGGTGAAAATTCTGGGGTATGACAGTAAAGAAGACCTGTTATCAATCAATATAAAAACCGATTTGTATTTTAATCCGGAAGACCGGACGAGTCTCATCCTGGAAGAAAGACCGACAGACGTTGATGTATATACCCTGAAGAAAAAAGACGGCTCGGCCGTGTGGGTTGAAGACCACGGTTGGTATCTCCGCGACCGGAATGGAAACATAACCTTTCATGAAGGGATAATGAGGGATGTGACCGCCCGGAAAATGTCAGAAATGCAATTACAGAAAAATGCAGAAGAATTAAAAGAACTGAACGCGACAAAAGATAAATTTTTCTCGATCATTGCACACGACATCAAAACGCCAT
>JAEWME010000086.1 GCA_023393265.1 Bacteroidota bacterium
GTTTTCGGCTTTCAGCAGGTTCCTCAATTGTTTGAAGTTGTCTTCATTGGGGCGGGTTGCATAAAATAACTCGTAATCAAGTTCATTATTCAGGAATGCAGCAAACAACGAGTGGATACCGTTTTTAGCCAGCTCGTTGTTGTAGCGGTTTTTCGTAATCTCAACAGTCGTATTTTTTATCAGGATAAACGACAAAACCGCTAGCAGTAATAGCGCAAGTCCTGTTGTAAGGCGTTTCCTGAGATTTAGTTTCAAAACATTTTCCGAAACGATCCATCCCTTTTTGATGGCAGTCAGTAACAAAGCAACATCGATGGCAAGAATTCCGCCAATGAGCAGTGGCAGCGGATAAGATTCCTTAATATTTCCAAGCACTTCGGTGGTATAAACCAGGTAATCGACAGCTATAAAATTGTACCTCACACCAAATTCTTCCCAGAAAAAATATTCGGCCACAGCGTTAAAAATCAGGATATAAAAGGTGATAAAATAAACAATTACTGAAAGAGTTTTCCTAAGAGATGAAGGAAGCATATGAACCGGCACGAAAACCAAAAACAGCACAAATGGTATCATGAAATACGAATAAGCCACCGTGTCCATAAACAAACCGCCGAGGTACGACCAAAAGAAATTGAGGGGACTAAAGCTAACCTCTCCAAGCGACATGATCAGGAAAACAGTCCGGCTGAAAAATGAGATTGCAACAAAAACAAGGTAGAGAACGAATAATCCGCCAAAGTGGCTGTTTACGATTCTTTTGAAAGCGGTATTGGACATGTATTTGTATTGTTTTATCGTTTCAGTGTGTCAGTCACAGGTTTTCGGTCATGGCAAATATATAACAATTATAAAGTCAGTAAAAAAGCAGATACGGAATTAACAACATCAGTTTTTTACTCCTGAAATTATTGTTAAGGCTATGTTGCCTGTTTCATTTGGTTTGGCTAAAAAGGTGGTTTTCCTGATTGATTGACTATCTTTGTTAGCCTTTCACAAGTTTGTGATTGGAATGTGAATTATTAACTCATTTACAGTACGATCAAATGGCTCAATTTAACTACCAAAAACCATTTCCGATTAAAAAAGATACAACCGCTTACCGGTTGCTTACCAAAGACTTTGTTTCGACAGTAGAATTTGATGGACGTAAAATCCTGAAAGTTGCACCTGAAGGGCTCGAATTACTTGCCCGTGAAGCATTTGCCGATGTATCATTCTATTTGCGTGCTTCGCATCTCGAAAAACTGGCTAAAATTCTGGAAGATCCGGAAGCAACAGACAACGACCGATTTGTGGCATATACCATGTTGCTGAATCAGGTTGTTTCAGCAGAAGGTGAACTGCCAACCTGCCAGGACACCGGAACGGCAATTGTTATCGGGAAAAAAGGCGAAGATGTTTACACCGGGGCAAACGATGCGGAAGTACTTTCGAAAGGTATCTTCAACACCTATCAGGACAGGAACCTGCGCTACTCTCAGGTTGTTCCGTTTACCATGTTCGAAGAAAAGAATACCGGTACCAACCTTCCGGCCCAGATTGATATTTATGCTGAAAAAGGCAATTCATACGAGTTCCTTTTCATCACCAAAGGTGGTGGCTCCGGAAACAAAACTTATCTGTACCAGCAAACAAAATCGTTACTCACAGAAGAAAACCTCACCAAGTTTGTGAAAGAAAAAATCATGGATTTGGGAACTTCTGCTTGTCCTCCATACCACTTGGCTTTGGTTATTGGCGGAACATCGGCAGAAGCTACGCTGGCAACTGTTAAAAAGGCTTCTGCCGGTTATCTCGATCACTTACCCACCGAAGGGAACGAAGGCGGACAAGCTTTCCGTGATTTGGAATGGGAAGCAAAAATTGAGAAAATTGCACAGGAATGCGGACTGGGTGCGCAGTTTGGCGGAAAATACTATGTGCATGATGTTCGCGTGATTCGCTTGCCGCGTCATGCTGCTTCTTGTCCGGTTGGATTGGGCGTTAGCTGTTCTGCCGACAGAAACATCAAAGCAAAAATTACTGAAGACGGAATTTTCCTCGAAGAACTGGAACGAAACCCGGCACGTTTCCTTCCGGCCCAGGCACCTGGCATGACTCCTGCCGTCGACATCGATCTCGATCAACCGATGGAGGAAGTATTGAAGACTTTATCGAAATATCCGATTAAAACTCGGCTTAACATTTCAGGAACATTGATTGTGGCCCGCGATATGGCGCACCTTCGCCTCAAGGAAATGCTTGATGCTGGTCATCCGATGCCGGAATACCTGAAGCGATATCCTGTTTATTATGCCGGACCAGCAAAAACGCCGAAAGGAATGGCATCGGGAAGTTTTGGCCCGACAACAGCAGGCCGGATGGACCCGTATGTTGATTATTTCATGAGTTTGGGCGGATCGAAAATCATGGTGGCCAAAGGAAACCGTACCCAGCAGGTAACCGACGCCTGTAAAAAATGGGGTGGTTTCTACCTTGGATCTATTGGCGGACCGGCTGCAATCCTGGCCAAGGAAAGCATCAAATCGAGCGAAGTGATAGATTTTGAAGAACTTGGAATGGAAGCGATCCGCAAAATCAGGATCGAAAATTTCCCGGCGTTCATCATTGTTGATGATAAGGGAAATGATTTCTTTAAACAACTGTAAAAGAACAACAAGGACTGTTTAACCGAAATAGACAGTTGAAATATATTAAAGGAGCGGATGGTCGGTGAATCATCCGCCCTTTTTGTTTTTTGTGGTCTGCAAAACATTACGATGTTTTAACATTTCCCCTTGAACAGAAGGTTTTCCCGGATGTTTATCTGCCATGAAAAGAAACAATGGAGTTAAGATGTCAGAAGTAGAAAAGAAAAAGATTACCCGCGAAGGTCTTCGCAATGCCTCCAAATTATTCAAGTATTTAAAACCTTTCAGGATTGAGTATAGCATCGGGATGTTCTTTTTGCTGGGTTCAAGTCTTGCCAGCCTTGTATTTCCCAAATTACTTGGCGACCTCGTAAATGCTGCCAATAAAGAAGCTGTGTCGATGAGCCTGAACGAAGTAGCCCTGCTGCTTGGGGTTGTTTTGGTAGTTCAGTCGGTGTTTTCCTATTTCCGGATTGTCCTGTTTGTGAACGTGACCGAGAAAACCCTGGCTTACCTGCGTCAGGATACATATAATCACCTGATAAAGTTGCCTTTGCGGTTCTTTGATCAGCGGCGGGTGGGAGAGTTGAATAGCCGGATTTCCGCCGATGTAATTTTGCTTCAGGAGACACTCACAACAACGCTGGCTGAGTTTATCCGGCAGATAATCACCATTTTTGGCGGAATTGCGTTACTGGCTGTTACCTCCTGGAAACTTACATTGTTTATGCTGGCCATTTTGCCCGGAATCATGATTCTTGCGAGAGTATTTGGCCGGTTTATCCGGAAGTTTTCGAAGCAGGTTCAATCACAGGTCGCCGAGTCGAATACCATTGTGGAAGAAACCTTGCAGGGCATTCAGAATGTGAAGACGTTTACCAACGAGTTTTTTGAGATGGCGCGATACCGGCAGAAAACGCAGGAAATAGCCGAAGTGGGTATTAAAAGCGGCAAATACCGTGGCGCCTTTTCTGCATTTATCATTTTCGGTTTGTTTGGTTCGCTCGTGGCTGTTATCTGGAAAGGATCTTCGCTTCTGGCCGCCGGAGAGCTGGTTGCTGGAGACCTGTTCTCTTTTGTGATTTATTCGGCTTTTGTTGGTGGTACAATCGGCGGATTGGCGACGGTTTATGCCAGCATTCAGAAATTTATTGGTGCTACCGAAGATCTTTTTGCCATTTTCGACGAAAAAGAAGAAGATATCCAGGAGGTAAAGGAAGTATTTGTAGAAGAGGAGATAAATGGTGCGATTACTTTTAATAATCTGACATTTGCCTATCCTTCGCGTCCGGATGAGCCTGTACTGAAAAACGTAAACCTTCGCATCGCTGCCAACCAAATGATTGCTTTGGTTGGCGCAAGCGGAGCCGGAAAATCGACCATTGCATCGCTGCTTTTGCGGCTTCACGATCCGTCGTCGGGTAATATTTGGTTCGACGGGAAAGATGCCCGCGATTACCAGCTTTCGGCGCTTCGAAGCCAGATTGCGCTTGTGCCGCAGGATATTTTTCTGTTTGGCGGTACAATTCGCGAAAACATCGCCTACGGAAAACCATCGGCCACGGAGGATGAAATTGTGGATGCAGCAGCAAAAGCCAATGCCCTGGAATTTATCAACCGTTTTCCAGAAAAGCTGGATACGGTGGTGGGAGAGCGGGGTACACAGCTTTCGGGTGGCCAGCGGCAACGAATTGCCATTGCACGGGCGGTGTTAAAAGATCCGAAAATACTGATACTCGACGAAGCGACCTCTGCGCTCGATTCGGAGTCGGAACGACTGGTTCAGGATGCGCTCGAAAAGCTGATGAAAGGCCGCACTTCGATTGTGATTGCCCACCGTTTATCGACTGTCCGCAAAGCCGATCAGATATTGGTGCTCGACCACGGACAACTGGTTGAACACGGAACGCATGATGAACTGGTTCGGGTAACAGATGGTATTTATCGAAACCTGAGTAATTTGCAGTTCAACCTCAATTAATTCGGTGTAATTATCAGTTCCTGATTTTTTTCGAAAGCAAATCTTAATACCTTTGAGTCACTGGTATCCGCCCAATGATTAAAAAGAAACTTTATGAATTTGCCTGACCTTCGAAACAATAATGTTAAACTATTTCTGAATAAAGAAGATATTATTCGCGAAACCGCTGCTCAAATCATGAAAGACTTTGGCATGTTTGGTATCGAAATCACTTTTTCAGGAGATGCCGAAAATGCGTATTATGAACTTCACGATCAGTTGGTTAATCACATTTCCGAGTACCTGAACCGCGATTACGGGAAACTGATGTCGGTGTTTTATCAGGTTGACATTACCGAGAAGGAAATTCAGCGCACGGCCAACGAGATGCCTGAATACAATGAAATAGAAGTGCTTGCACACCAGGTTATTTTTAGAGACCTGAAAAAAGTGCTTTTCCGGAGGTACTATAAAACAAAAACGGAGTATTAAATATCCTGATTGGTGTAATAGCGAACCATTGGTTTGTTTTTCGACTTATTGACGGGGAAATAATAAACTACAGGATTTACAGTAATCCAATCATGATCACAGGGAAAGGAATTTCGGAAAACGAGTTAATTATGGAAACGCCCATCATCATAATGAGTGCCAGAAGTAAAATGAGTCCCATAACAACATAATCCAAAATAACGAGGAAATTTCCCTATTTTCCTGCCTAATTGGGGCTTTCCTTCGTTTTGTCGGTAATTATTAATTTGTTTTCAACGCTGGGTTTTACTTCAATTTCATCTATTGCAGTTGGATTTTTAGTTTATTTTCTTTCACTTTCTACCGTATAAACAAAGCTATCCCCCCTGTAATATCCATAATTGAATTCAATTGGCCGTTTATTTTCGTCATAAACGAATCTTTTTCGGAAAAGTACCGGTTCGTTAGCCTCGATCTCAAGTTTCTGGCAGAGAAATGGCGTTGCTTTGATTGCAGTAACTTCTTCATAAGAAATGAAAGCTTTAACATGATATTTCTCCTCTAAAATTTCATATAACGGCCGGCTAAAATCTTCATCACCAGATATTCCAATTTCCGGATTAAAATATGAAATAAAATAAACGAATGGGAAATTTTCTTTTCCACGTAGTCGTTCCAACGAAAGTACACGAATGCCAGGCTTGAGGTTGAAAAATGTTGTAACATCCTGGTCCGGAGCCTGCCATCCAACATGAAGCTCAAAATTATAAACAGTAATTCCAAGCGCTTTCATTTCCTGAGAAAAACTAAGCCAATTTTTTGCCCTTCCTGAAATACCTTTCGTCGCGACTTTTGTTCCATACCCTTTACGCCTGATTAGTAAACCCTCATTAACAAGCTTGTTAATAGAATGACGTAATGTATTTCTTGATATGCTCAATTGCTGGGAAAGGTCCACCTCACCTGGTAGCAGTTTCCCGTTTTGATATTCTTTTTTCATTATTAATTCTCTTAGCAATTTCTCTGCTTGAGAATGTAATGGAGTAGAACTATTGTGATCAATTTTAAGCTTCATGTTCGACATGGCACTGGTTGTTTCTGAATGCAAATATAATTAAATAAGTCCTTAAATGTATGAACATATTTTGTTGTTGCCAAATAAATTGAGTTAACTCTAAGGTATTACACACAATTTGTTAATTATAATTGAATTGATATTTTAATAATTAGTTTCTCCGTTAAACATTACTGATGTTTTTAAACATCAAAAAAATATGTATCAATTTTTGTAGTTACTTATTAAAATGAAATATGTTTGCACATATCAATAAATGTATGAACAATTGAAGTTTTTTGCCATTATCTGTACACAATCTTCTGTTGTTTGAAATAATCTATCGGGAGAAAAGAACTACTTCTTTTTTATGTTTTTTATTGAAAATAAGTTAAGAGTCATTTATGAAACCAAATATTAACATGTCTAATTAAACCTGTATGAAAAAAAAACAAGCTATTAAATTATTATTCTCATCGCTTCTCTTTTTGTTTGTGGGTTGCTTTGAGGCCATTTCAGGTTCAAATGTAAGCTCGGATATTGCTTCTAATGAAGGAAAGGTTGTTACCGGGAAAGTTATTTCCGATAATAAGGAAATACTTCCTGGAGTGAATATTGTCATCAAAGGGACGACAAATGGTACTATAACAGATAGTCAGGGTAATTACTCAATTGTTGTGCCTGATAAAAGTACTGTATTAGTCATTTCATTTATTGGTTATGAATCGCAAGAGATAACCGTAAGCGATCAGGCTATCATCAATGTTGTATTAAAACAGTCGACTGAGCAGCTTTCAGATGTTGTTGTTATCGGTTATGGTACAGTTAGAAAATCAGATCTAACTGGCTCAGTCAGTTCAGTAAAAGCCGAAGAGATTAAGGCGGTTCCAACCACCACTTTTGACCAGGCATTGCAGGGAAGAGCTGCCGGGGTTCAAGTAATTCAAGCAAACGGAACTCCCGGCGGTGAAACCAATATCCGAATCAGGGGAACAAGCTCCGTTAATGCCAGTAGTGAGCCATTGTATGTTATTGATGGTATGCTGGTTAATAGTGATGGTGGTGAGGTTTCGGTGGCTGGTCGTGGCCCAAGAATAGGCCCTTTGGCATCTATAAATCCTAATGATATTGAATCTATTGAGGTGCTAAAAGACGCTTCATCTGCTGCAATCTATGGGTCCCGCGGAGCTAACGGTGTTATTCTTATTACAACCAAAAGAGGGAAAGATGGCGCTGGCAAAATCGATTTTGAATGCTATTACGGGGTTCAGCAGGTTGCCAAGAAACTCAAATTAATGAATGCAACGGAATATGCTGAATTTGTCAATGATGCTGTAATTAACGCCAATCAGGCTCCTGTATATGTTAATCCCAGAAATTTAGGAGCCGGCACTGACTGGCAGGATGAGCTTTTCCGGATTGCTCCAATTTCAAACTATCAGCTAACATTCTCGGGTGGAAATAAAAGATCGAAGTATGTAATTTCCGGTTCTTATTTTACGCAAGATGGTATTGTGGTCGGTTCAGACTTTGACCGTTATTCGTTTCGGGTCAATCTTGATGAAGAAATTAATAAGACAATATCGGTTGGAACTAATCTCTCGATTTCAGGGATTGGCTCTAACCGGGTAGAAACCGGACCAGGTGCCATCGTGGGTGGGGTTGTAGCCAATGCGTTACAAATGAATCCTATTCTTCCGGTATATAATACTACTATTCCCGGAGGTTATACTTACGGGCACGACCGGAAAGATGGAGTTGGTAATCCGGTAGCAGAAGCTAAGGAATATTTATCGAAAACCACAAGTTATCGTTTGTTGGGAAATTCCTATTTAAAAATGAATTTAGCTAAGGGACTTGAGTTTAAATCTACACTTGGAATCGATGGATTGACCTCAAAGTCAAGATCCTTTGGTCCTAATTATTTAAAACGATCTGAAAATAGTTTGGGCGAAGCTTCAATAAGCGATCTGCAGGCTCTAACGTGGTTGAACGAAAATACCATGAATTTTAGCCGTAAATTAGACAATAACAATTATTTGGATGCTCTTCTCGGTTTTACTTTGCAAGAATTTAAAAACGAGTCGCTCTCCGGAATTGCCTTTGATTTTCCGGATAACAGAACAGGCTGGCATAACCTCGGTGCAGCATTAAATCCGCAGAGTCCCGCTAACGGCGAATCAAAATGGAGCATGATCTCTTATCTTGGGAGAGTTAATTATAACCTCAAAGAAAAGTACTTAATTACACTTTCAGGCCGTATTGATGGTTCTTCCAAGTTTGCAGAAGGTAATAAATATGGTTTTTTCCCTTCGGGTGCTTTCGCCTGGAGAGCTTCGGAAGAAGAATTTATTAAGAGTATAAAAGCTATTTCAAATTTTAAAGTAAGAGCAAGTTATGGCTTGATAGGCAATCAATCCATTGGCTCTTATCAATCGTTGGCTTTGGTTGGCCCTGTTGGTCAAGGTGTCTTTAATACTTCTGGTGGCTCTGAGATATTTACAGGGAAAGAGCCTTTGTCTTTTCCGAATCAAAATCTTAAGTGGGAAACCACTGCACAGGCAAATTTGGGCGTTGATCTGGGAATATTGGATAATAAAATCTCGCTCACAGCCGACCTATACTTAAAGAAAACATTTGATCTGCTGTTGTCAACACCAATTCCTTATACTTCAGGTTTCGCCCAGACTCTTCTTAACATTGGTAATGTTCAGAACAAGGGAATTGATCTGGACATCCGAACGATCAACCTGAATGGCGTGTTCAAATGGAATAGCTCCTTAAATTTTTCAATAAACAGGAACAAACTCACCAATCTTGCAAATGATAATGATATTCAATTGGGCGCTGGAAATATGCTTCGGGAAGGCGAACCCATTGGAACTTTCTTTGGGTATGTTTTTGATGGAATTTTCCAGACTGATACTGAGGCTGCAAGCTCTCCTGTTTTAAAAGGGCAGGAGCCAACAGGTACCAATCCTCTATCTCGTGCAAAAGCGGGCGATCGAAGATATAAAAACCTGAATACGGATAATGTAATTGATGAGAATGACCGGACCATAATTGGTTCAGCTGAGCCTGATTTTATCTATGGTT
This sequence comes from Bacteroidota bacterium, assembly GCA_023393265.1. Taxonomy (GTDB): domain Bacteria; phylum Bacteroidota; class Bacteroidia; order Bacteroidales; family Prolixibacteraceae; genus Aquipluma. The sequence goes on from JAEWME010000086.1 coordinate 9,215, forward strand.
TGAATAATGAATTTAATTATAAAAACTTTAGCCTGTCATTCTTTTTTCAAGGATCGCAGGGAAACGATATGATTAATTTAAACCTGTCAAACCTTGAAAACTTTAATGGCGCGCAAAATATGTTAGCCGAGGCAGGAGTGAACCGCTGGACGCCTGAAAATCCGGTAAATACATATCCAAGGGCACAGGCTACAGGTAGTTTGGATAATGTGTTTTCATCGCGCTTCGTTGAAGATGCCTCATATCTTCGACTAAAAAATGTATCGTTTGGCTATACGCTTCCAGCATACTTACTTGAAAAAACCGGAATTAAAAATATCCGGTTATACGCCACAGCTACCAATCTTTGGACACTGACCAAGTACAAAGGATATGATCCTGAGGGAAATGCCTATGGATATACAACTAACATCGTTGGTGTTGACAATGGTAATTATCCTCAGACAAAGTCATACACCGTAGGAGTTCAGATTGGTTTTTAATTCAAGTCTACCTATTAAACATTGATTAATATGAGAAATAATAAAATGAAAAATATAAAGAACTTTTGTTGGGTTTTGGTTTTAATCTCGCTTTTATTGACTTCATGCAAAGACTTTTTAAAAGAAGATCCACAAAATGTCGTAGCACAAAACAATTATTATTCCAATGAAGAAGATGCCATTTCTGCTGTGAATTCAATTTATGCATGGCTTGGATCGTACGATTTTACTTATGGAAATACGGCAGGAATTTATCACAGTACTTTTTGGGTAACCCAAGGCCTTGCATCTGATGAAATGAATAACAATCAGGTCGGTTCCCCTGATCTCGATCAACTTGCTACATTCAGTTTCAACTCTGAAAACAGTCAGATTCTCGAAATATGGAAGATGCACTACAAAGTTATTTTCACTGCAAATATTGCAATTGCGAGGATACCAAAGATCGATATGGATGAAACAATGCGAACACGATTAGTTAATGAAGCTAAATTTATCCGTGCCCTGCTTTATTTCAACCTTGTTAGAATGTTTGATAAGGTACCACTATTGGTAAACGAAAACGAACCGTTAAAACCGGAAGTATCATCATCAAACCTAATCTATGATCAGATTATTCAGGATTTGAAAGATGCAGAGAATTTGCCTGAGAGTTATACTGCCGGTAATGGAAAGGGACGTGCGACATCTGGTGCGGCCAAATCGCTGCTTGCAAAGGTATATTTAACCCTAGGAGAATTTCAAAAAACAGCAGATAAAGCGTTTGAGGTAATTAATTCGTCGCAGTACGAACTTTGGAGCGACTTCGCTGATGTGATGAAGTTATCGAGCCGGAATGGTAAAGAGGTTGTATTCTCGGTTGGTTTTGGTGATGGCGATGGCGCTATCTCATTTTGGGAAGTTGGCCAGTTTAACGTGCGGTTGCTGCCAGCAGAACTGACAAAAGAAATTCCGGAGATCACGAATACTCAGGGATGGCAAGTTGCAACTCAGGATTTATACAATTCATTTAGTTCCGACGACAGCCGCAAGGCAGTCACGTTTATGACCCAGTTCAGTAAGCCTGACGGGAGCGTTGTTAAACTTGATAAAATCTATTTCCAGAAATATTGGGATAAAGCGGCCGATCCAACGGCTGGAGGTTCGAAAAACGATTTCCCGGTAATACGGTATTCCGATGTGCTTTTGATGTATGCTGAAGCGAACGCTCAATTGGGCGATATTTCAACAGCAAATGAATATCTCAATAAAGTTAGAAACAGGGCAAATTTATCAAGTGTCAGTCTGGCTTCTAAAGACGAACTTTTGGAAGCTATCCTGCTTGAGAGAAGAAAAGAATTTGCTTGTGAAGGACAACGCTGGTTCGACCTGGTCAGAACCAATAAACTGGCATCCAAAGTTCAGGAGGCCAAAGGTATAACGCCAAACTCCGATTTCAATTTATTTCCTATTCCATTGCGGGAAAGGGACCTGAATGCGAATTTGCCACAAAATCCGGGTTATTAAACAAGAACTAGAATTAATTATTAAAACAAATCCAATGAAATCGATTTTTAAAATTCTGAAATATTCGCTGTTCCTGATATTCACAATCATGTTCAGCCAGTGTGAAGAAAACAATAATACCACCAAGACTGACGATCCTGTAATTGCATTATCAGCACCCAGTTCTCCCGGACACGGGCAATATAAGATTAAAGTTGAATCGGGAAGTGCAGTAAATGTTCCGCTGAGTATCAGTACATCTGGAAAGCTTAAAAGCATTCAGGTCACTAAGACGGTTAATCTCACTGTGGATAATACTTTTGGAGCAAACGGAGTTTTGGATCTGTCATCAGGTGCCGGAGGATCAACTTATGAGTCAACTTTCAGCTACACTCCCAGTGTGGGCGATGTTGATCAATTGGTCGGTTTTACTTTTCGTGCCGAAAATGAGAATGGATCTTTCACCGAAGGTGACCTGACTTTAGTGGTTACGCTTTCACCTCGCGATAATCTCACCCGAAGAAGGTGGCATCTTACGTCTGTTCTTCACGTAAATAATAAGACAACCCCCAATAAGGAATCAATTAACGATTGCGAAAAAGACAATTCTATGATTCTATATGCTGATGGAAGAATTACCATTGATTACGGAACTGATACCGGAACAGGAAATTGCCTTTTTGATGGGTTCAATGTGTACACCGGTTGGGAACTCACCGAAGACAATCTGCAATTTATCAGAACTTCTTATGGGATCTTCACTCCGGATGTGATTGTAACTGATGTATTTGCGGTCAAAACACTCACTGTAGAAAGGTTTGATATTGAACAGACAGTGGATCTTTCGGCATTTGGATTGGGAAAAGAAGAAAAGTTCTTATATGTCTATGAGGCAGGCCCACTATAGTAGTTGGGTTAAAATAGAATAGTTAGAGTTTTGGGTTGTTCATTGGATTGATGATTTCAGTCTTTTGAACAACCATCAACAAAAAAATGATTTCAAGCCAATAAAGCTTAAACTATATCCAGAATGAAAATAAATATTTCACTCATCTTCTGCCTTTACAGCTTTTTTGCTTTTGCTGGACCGGATAATATCGCCTCCAAAGCAAGAATTACAGCGTCTACTATCCTAAACCATGAATTTGCTGCCGAAAAAGTAAGCGATGGCATTATAGGCATTTCAGGAAAAGGCGAATGGGCCTGCGAAGGGGTTACCACTGACTGGGGCTATGTGCGGTTTCCCTGGATTCAGCTTACCTGGGAAAAGCCACAAACAATCAATAAAATAGTGATGTATGACAGGCCCTCATTGGAAGAACACATTGCTGGTGGAAAATTGCTTTTCAGCGATGGAAGCACGATTTGGGTTAACCAGATACCCAACGACGGAACTGCCAAAGTGGTTTTGTTTGATGCCAAAACAGTTGATTGGGTAAAATTTGTCACTACCGACGGTAAAGGTAAAGACCTTGGCTTTTCCGAAATCGAAGTTTTTCCCGCATTTCAGCAATATCCCGATTACGTTTCAACAGTTGATCCATACATAGAAACCAACCGGGGTCGGTATTTCTTTTTTATCACTGGCGCCCGGCCATTTGGTATGGTTGGCACAGCTCCGTTAACCCGGAACAAAAATCAAAACGGTGGCGGATACAACTACAATGAAACTGAAATATTAAGCTTTCCACAGATTCACACCTGGATGATTTCAGGAATTGAAGTAATGCCAACAACATCGGGCGTTGATCCAACCAAAGGCCAGCAGGGATGGAAATCTTCATTTTCGCACGATGACGAACTGGTGCAGCCCGGTTACCAGCGCGTTTACCTGCGCGACCACAAAACCTGGGTCGAATTAACTGCGACCGACAGGGTAACTTACCAAAGGTTCCGTTTTACTGAAAACATGAAATCACAAATACTGACCAACCTGGGTGGATATGTTGGAAACAGTACCATGAAGGATGCATCAGTTAAAAAGATAAATAATCTCGAATTCGAAGGTTCATTTAATTCGACTGACCGTTTTTGGGGAGGCCCAAAAAACGTACAGATCTTTTTCGTTGCTCAGTACGATAAACCATTTACTGAACTTGACGCATGGAAAGGCAAACTACGATTCAATGATATTTCTGATATAGAAGGCGATAGCACGGGTGTTGCAGCGATTTATGATGTAAAAGCAGGAGACGAGCTGCAAATGAAAATCGCGGTATCGTACACCAGCATTGAAAATGCCAGGGACAACCTCAATGCTGAATGCCCCGGATGGGACTTTGATGCCGTTCGTGCAGAATCGCGTACCATCTGGAACAGCATCCTTGGGAAAATAAAAGTGGAAGGTGGAACCCGGGAACAGCAAATTAAATTTTACACCGATTTGTGGCATGTATTACTTGGTCGGCAGAAAATTAACGATGTAAACGGCGATTATCCTGATCGTACTTCAGGTGTCAGGGACGGAAATTTCACCGATGCTGTTTTCAAGGTTAAAACCTTGCCAAAGGATGAAAACGGCAAAGTGAAATATAACATGTATAACACCGATGCCCTTTGGTTAACTCAATGGAACCTGAACGTGTTGTGGGGTTTGGCATGGCCTGAAATTCTGGATGAGATGTCATCTTCCATGATTCAATATGCTGAAAACGGCTATTTACTTCCACGCGGTCCGTGCGGTGGCGGATATTCTTACATCATGACCAGTTGCCCGGCAACTAATATGATTGTAAGCGCTTACATGAAAGGCCTACTTAAAAAGGTAGATTCGAAAATTGCCTATCAGATGGTGAAGCAGAACAGTTTGCCCGGTGGCATGCTGGGCGATAGAAAGGACATTGAATTCTATACTAAAAATGGCTTTTGGCCTGAGAATGCCGGAATTACTG